>CAYYMI010000021.1:0-41371 GCA_964472905.1 uncultured Hellea sp.
ACACATAGTGATCAGATTTACAGTCTGACGCCTTTAACCACTCGGCCACCCCTCCGCCATAAAATTCGGACTGCGGGTAGTCCAAATAAGAATGTGTTGCCTCCAACAAAAAACGCTCTGTCAGTTGAGCGGCTAATGTGTTAGCTGCGCGACTTACAGAGACAATGTCCTAAAACTTGACGGGTATATAGAGATGTCACACGGTTCACGCAATAGCCGATTTACAAGAAAATCGGGCAAAAAGAGACCAAATTCAGGGGATTCCCCTACGTCTGAGAGCGCCCCGCGCAAACGCGCCTATGGGATGCGCTCTCACGGGGCGACGAGTCAGCCAAAATCGCCCAAAAATAGAGCCAAACATAGCAAAAGGCCCGGATCTGGCCGTGAAGGCGGCTCTGGATGGCTTTATGGTGCCCATGCTTGCAAGGCCGCGCTGGCAAACTCACGGCGAACTATCCACGAAATTCTGCTCACAGAGCAAAGTCAGAGCCGATATCCGCTCCCAAATGGCGCAATTCCGCCAAAAATCGTTCTGCCCAATGTTCTGGACAAGGTTGTTGGCAGAGATAGCGCTCATCAAGGCATTGCGGTTAAAGCTGCGCCGCTTCAATGGCCTGACCTTGAAACGATAGCCGACCAAGACGGTGATGGACTGATTTTGGTCCTCGACCAGATCACCGACCCCCATAATGTCGGCGCGATGCTTCGGCTGTGTTCCGCCTTTGGCGTCAGGGCGCTTGTGATGCAGACCCGTAAAGCCCCGCCGCTCTCGGGCGCGCTAGCCAAAGTCGCCGTGGGGTGCCTTGAAACGATCCCTGTCTGTCTTGAAACCAATATCGCCAATACGCTGCAAAACCTGCAACGTCTCGGCTGGATGGTCACAGGTCTTGCGGGCGAAACAGATATGGAGCTGAAAGATGCCGTAACGGGGGGCTGCAAGCATGTCATCGTCATGGGCGCAGAAGGCCCTGGCCTCAGAGACCGCGTGCGCAAAACCTGCGATCAACTCGCCAAAATCCCGATGATGAGTGACCCTGTTGCGGGACAGGCTGAGAGCCTGAATGTGGCGACGGCAGCGGCTATTGCTCTATACGAAGCGCGGCGGAAATAGATGCGACAATAAAACCTCACAATGCGACCCCGCGTCCTCTCCTTTTTAGGCCTTGCAATCCCTATATTTAGGATAGATAGGATGGAGGCTATTATGAAAGCCCGGCTTAAACCTGCCCCGCGCGTTGTTGATTACGATATCGCCCTAGACTCCCATATTGCTCCCACAACCATTAGCGATAAAATTGCCTATGGTTTTGTCCGGTTTTTACGCTTTTTTGCCGATAAGTTTTTCGCCAAACGCTATGGTCACCGCGCTGTTGTTCTTGAAACTATCGCGGCGGTACCTGGTATGGTTGGCGGGCTGTTACAGCACTTAACCGCGCTGCGCAAAATGCGCGATGATGAGGGCTGGATTAAAGTTTTGATCGACGAAGCCGAGAATGAGCGCATGCACCTCATGACATTCATCGAAATAGCCCAGCCCAACGCCTTTGAGCGGTTCTTAATTATGGCGGTGCAATTGATATTCTATAATTGCTATTTCTTTCTGTATCTTTTCGCCCCGCGCACGGCCCACCGCGTCGTAGGCTATTTCGAAGAAGAAGCCGTCATTAGCTACACGCAATATCTGACAGAGGTCAAAGAAGGCCGACATGAAAACATCCCCGCCCCGCAAATCGCCATTGATTACTGGCAGCTAGATAAAGACGCACGTCTGAGCGATGTCATTATCGCCGTGCGCGCGGATGAAGCCGAACATCGCGATGTAAATCATAGCTTTGTCGATGATTTAGATGAAAGGCGGAGCTTAAATTACTAATGCCTCAACCCTTTTTTGCCTCTGGCACGTAATTATGTCAAAGAAAGGTAGAAGGGCTCTCACATGCTAACAGATATACTCGTTAATTTTACACACGCGGCTGTCGTTGTTTTCGGCCTACTCACCCTGCTTTGGGCGATAAGTGTGGCCGTCAAAGATGCCAGCCTGATTGATATTTTCTGGGGCTTTGGATTTTTGGTCGTGGCCGCAGTTTGCTTATGCATAGTTCCGGTAAAAACCCCTTACCTGACACTTTTAGCGGCTCTGCCTATCCTTTGGGGTCTTCGTCTTACGCTATATCTGGCTTGGCGAAATCTGGGACATGGTGAGGATAAACGTTATATCGCTATGCGCCGCCGCGCCGAGAAAAAAGGCTTGAGCGAAATTAGCTGGCGCCTTCGCAGCCTATTTACGATTTATTTCGGCCAAGGCCTACTGATTATGATTGTGAGTGCGCCGATTTGGGTGGCGATGGCGACAGGACATAATTTTCCCGAAGAAGCTCGAGGGGGTTGGGTTATGTATCCACCAGGTAAAGGCGCCTTTACTATAAGCGCATTGGCAATCCTGGGAACAGTTCTCTGGTCCATTGGCTTTCTCTTTGAAGCCATTGGCGATTGGCAGCTCGCCAGCTTTCTCAATCAAAACAAAAACTATGACGGCCCTTATGAAAACAAACCTGTTCTTGATACGGGGCTGTGGAAATATACGCGCCATCCCAATTATTTCGGCAATGCCTGTATGTGGTGGGGCATATGGCTCGTCGCCTGCCAAGCGCCTTGGGGCTGGGTGACGATATTCGCGCCGATTATTATGACGCTCCTGCTGACCCGCGTTTCAGGCCGTGATTTGCTCGAGCGGCAGCTTAAAAAACGCCCCGCCTATCAAGAGTATATCCGGCGAACCAGCGGGTTTATTCCAAGATTGCCAAAGCCTTAATCATTTATCACATAAATGATTATCTTTTGAGTTGAAAAAACAATTCAACTCTATAGCTATGCGCGCTTCTTGGCTGTCACGGCGTCATAAAATTAGTATTTCATGTCTAAATTCAATGCCCTTTTACTATCGGCAATATCCGTATTTACCCTCTATCCTCAGGCCAGCTTTTCTAGTGAAAAAGAGGCTGAGATTGTCGTCACAGCTACTAAAATTGAAAAGACCATTCAGGAACTTGGCCACAGCGTCAACTTCGTTGACGGGGAGGTTCTCTCTCATTTTGATGGGGCAGAAGATCTCTCTCAACGTGTTTCGGGCCTACAGGCCGCTGTCGCCAATGGCAGCCAGATTGCGTTTCAAATTCGTGGTATTGGCGCGGTGGACCATCAAGCCCTAACCCCAACGGCGGCGGCCGTTTATGTCGACGGTACATTCCAAGCCACGAATGTCCAAACAAGTCCGCTGCTCTTTGATATTGACCGCGCCGAAGTGCTGAAAGGCCCGCAAGGCTCGCTCTATGGCCGCAATGCTTCAAGCGGGGCGATTAACTTCAACTCCGTGCTTCCAGACGATGAAGCGAGCGGATATATCGGCGCAGAACTCGGCAATTTTGACCGTTTTAATCTAAACGCTGCAGCCACTCTTCCCGTGAGTGATATTTTCTCCCTAGGGCCCCAGAAGATGCAGGCGGACGTCGCGATGAATTTGGATTGCGGGCTATTGGCCGCTTAGAAGCCTCACCAAATACCGAGGTTTTGCTCAATATCCATTATGCCGAGGATAACGGTATTAACCCCGCTCCGCTCAATGATAGTCTTGATCTTGATAGGCATGAAATATCTATCGGGCCAGACGGCATTCAAGACACGGATAATGAGTTTTGGGGCGGCTCGGCCACTGTGACCCATGATTTTGGTAACCTCACACTTGTCTCACATACCGCCTATGAAGCCTATAATCAGCAATATGGATTTGATTTTGATGGCACGCCCCAACCTTTTGGCGTCCCTAGCTTGAATTCTAATTTACGTTATGACCGTGATTTCGTGCAAGTCAGCGAAGAATTACGCCTTAGCTATGTTTCGAACAAGGCTGAGCTTATGGCAGGTATCTATTTAGAATCCGAAGACTTTGACCAAGAATATCTTTTATTTTGCGGCGTCCTTAACCCCGAAACATTGCTCGGCACTTGCCGCTATGTCGGCGCGCCGGGGCGTGTGGGGCCCAATCCAGCTTCTGACGGGACGGCCACAACCTTGCAGTCTCTTATTACTCAATCCCGTAAAACGGCCGCACTTTTTACATATAATACCTTGCAAATTACCCCGCAATTAGATGTCGTTATTGGGGCTCGTTTAACCCACGAAAACATACAAGGCCGCGGTGAAGGAAGGCATTATTTTGATGACGGCGTTATTGCTCTCAATAATCGTGACGGACTGGGTCTGGCGATTGGTAGTAATACCATTTCAGATACGCGGCTCTCAGGAAACTTTGGCCTCAACTATACTCTCCAAGATGACACTTTACTCTACGCCTCTTATTCCAATGGATTTAAGAGCGGCGGCTTTAATGGCGAAGTTATCAATAACGCGACGCATTTTAGCAATGAAGGCTTATTCGGCGCGGAGACCGTCAACGCGCTTGAAGCAGGCGTAAAGTTCTCCAGAGACACCCTCACCTTTAATCTGGCTGGGTTTTATCAATTTTATGATAATCCCCAAGCCCGCATCTTTGTACCTTTCGCGACAGACAATGGCGGTTCTTTCACCTCCAATTCATTGTCAAATCTGGATGAAGCGACATCATTTGGTTTGGATGCCGATGTGACATGGACTCCGATTGAGGGCTTAGACTTATTTGCAGGTATTACCTTATTGGACACGGAGATTAATCAAGAACAAAATCCGAATGTTCCGCAAAATGCGGAAAATTTTGACGGTAATCCTCTACCCTTTGCTTCTGATTTTTCAGGCGTTTTGTCCGCCCGTTATGAATGGGCGCTCAACGAGAACATGAACGTCTCCATAAAAGGTGATGGTAAATACCAAAGCGCTTTTTATCTCGACGCAGAAGGTCTCGAAGATCGCCGTCAATCCGGCTATGAGATCATAGATGGCCAAGCGACGCTCCATTTCAAAAACGGCATTGATCTTGGGATATGGGGCCGCAATCTCACGAATTCAGATTTCACCGAATCAGGATTTGGCTTTATTGGTTATAATACCTTTAGAGGGGATCCACGCAGTTACGGGGCCTCAGTGAGGTTTAGTTACTAAGCACAGTTAACCTGCGTGTTTAAACACGCGGCGGCGCTCTACGCTTGACGGGATACCCATGCTTTCACGATATTTAGCCACCGTACGGCGTGCAATATCAATGCCTTGGGCTCGCAAGAGAGTCACAAGTTTATCATCTGACTTAACGTCCCCCGCAGTTTCCTCGCTGATCAGAATTTTGATTTTATTGCGAACCGCTTCAGCGCTATGGGCTTCACCGCCATCAATGGACGGAATACTCGCTGTGAAGAAATATTTGAGTTCGAAAACCCCGCGCGGCGTTGACATAAATTTATTCGATGTCACACGGCTAACCGTACTCTCATGCATTTCAATCGCCTCAGCCACCGTTTTCAAATTTAACGGGCGCATATGGTCAACGCCGTAAGCAAAAAACCCGTCTTGTTGTTTAACGATTTCGCTGGCGACTTTCATAATTGTGCGCGCGCGCTGATCCAGTGATTTAACCAACCAATTGGCGTTTGCATGGCATTCACTCATAAATGTTTTAGACTCTTCATCTGTCGCAATAGCAGACACTTCATTATAATAACGATTATCGACCAAAACGCGAGGAAGCGTATCCGAGTTAAGCTCAACAGCCCAACCGCCTTGAGGTGTTTCGCGAATGAAAACATCAGGGGCGATAGCGGCGGCCATATCGCCGCCGTAAGCTAATCCTGGCTTGGGCGCGAGAGATTTGAGCTGCTTGATATAGCTCAGTAAATCTTCTTTATTCAGCTCACATAATTTCATTAATTTTGACAAATCATGCTTGGCCAGAAGCTCTAAATGATCAAGCAAAGCCTGCATCGGCTCATCCAAGCTATTTTTCTCTCTTAATTGCAGAGATAAACACTCGCGCAAATCGCGCGCAAAAACACCTGTTGGCTCAAAAGACTGCATCTGAGTCACAAGAGATTGCACTCGTGCCAGTGATACGCCGAGATTTTCGGCTAAATCCTCAAGCGAGGCTCTTAGATAACCATTTTCATCGACATGATCGATCAAATGTTGCGCAATAAGCCTTTCTGTACCTTCAAGGCCAGACATAGAGAGTTGCTCTGTCAAATGATCGATGAGGCTGATGTCTGCAGCTTTATTCGCCGCAGCGTCATAGTCTCCGCTACTATTAAAGCTCCCACCAGAGCCGGCCTTAGACCAGTCAACTGAACCGCCAACATCAGCGGCTGTGGCTTCAGGCGCAATAGCGTGGTCCGGCGCATCTAGGTCTGCCGCCGATGCCGCTGGCGTTTCAAAGGTGACATCTCCGCCGGAGGGCACGTCATCAAGACTAACATCTTCGCCGCGGCGGTTTTCATCACCTGTCCCGCGTTCGAGCAATGGATTGCTTTCCAGTTGTTCGTCAACAAAGGCTGCGAGTTCAATATTCGATAATTGCAACAGCTTTATCGCCTGTTGCAATTGAGGCGTCATCACAAGGGATTGACCCTGCTTAAGCTGGAGCTTCGGCGCTATCGCCATATTATTCACCATTCCGTTAGGCCGATTTTCGGCTCATTGAGTGCTTGTTTAAGGCAAAAGCTTTAAAATATGGTTTGCGGCATGAAAATTGCTAGCCCTCGCTTATTCATGGTTGATATTTGGTAAATCCTGCCCAATATGATGCCAATGGTCTCCCCCCTTAATCCTACGACTTTGACGGCGATTTTAGGCCCGACAAATACAGGCAAAACCCATTATGCTGTGGAACGTATGCTGGGCCGGAGCTCAGGTGTTATCGGACTTCCTTTACGGCTCTTAGCCCGCGAAATCTATGATCGTATATGCGCGCAAAAAGGCGCTTCTCAATGCGCGCTTATTACGGGCGAAGAAAAAATAATCCCGCCTAAAGCCCGCTATTTCGTCTGCACAGTCGAAGCTATGCCAGTCCAGCGCGACTTCGCTTTCTTAGCTATAGATGAGGTTCAATTGATGGCTAATCATGAACGCGGACATATTTTCACAGACCGCGTTCTTCATGCAAGAGGCCAAGAAGAAACCTTGCTTTTAGGCGCGGAAACGGCCCGCCCCGTTCTTCAGGCTTTACTGCCTAAAATTCGATTTGAACATCGCGAGAGGTTTTCAACCCTGAGCTATGCGGGACAAACGAAGTTGACCCGTCTACCCAAACGGTCTGTTATAGTCACTTTTTCTGCGGCCGAAGTTTACGCCCTCGCTGAGCTTATTCGGCGGTACCGCGGCGGAGCAGCCGTGGTGATGGGCGGGCTATCTCCGCGAACACGGAACGCCCAGGCCGAACTTTTCCAAAGCGGAGATGTTGACTTTCTCGTTGCAACGGATGCTGTCGGGATGGGCCTAAACCTAGATACAGATCATGTCGCTTTTGCAGCCCTTGATAAATTTGACGGACGACGGCGGCGTATGTTGACAGCAATGGAAGCTGCGCAAATTGCTGGCCGTGCAGGGCGGTTTCGTAATGACGGAACCTTTGGAACAACGGGTGAGTGCATCCCCATGGATGATGAGCTCGTAAAACGCATTGAACATCATGAGTTTGAACCACTGCATTATGCTGAATGGCGAAACTCGGCGCTTGATTTTACATCCCTCACCGCTTTGTCCGATAGTCTGCATATTCCGCGAAAGCATAAACGCCTTCGCCGCATTAAGGGCGCAGATGATGAAGCTGCTTTTGAACGCATGGTTGCAATCGACGAAATTTCCGACCGAATCACCACACCTTTTGATGTGAAGCAATTATGGGATGTTTGCCAAATACCCGATTTTAGAAATCTTACGATTGATGCCCACCTACGCCTCTTGCAAGATATTTACAGACTGCTGGTCGCCCAAAATGGGAAATTACCAGACGATTTCATTCATAAACACATCTCTCGCCTTGACGATACCATAGGAGGGGTAGACATATTATCGTCGAGGCTAGCGCATATTCGTACCTGGACATATTGCACTAGTAAATCTGACTGGGTGCAAGATGCAAAAAACTGGATTAATACAGCGCGTGAGGTTGAAGACCGGCTGTCAGATGCGCTACACGAGGCTCTCATTGCTCGGTTTGTGGATCGCCGAACTAGTAAATTACTTAAAGGCGTTGGAGCTGAAGCCTATATGACAGCAACGATCAAAGATAATGGTGATGTCTTAGTTGACGACCAACTCATTGGTGAACTTGACGGACTAAAGTTCACTTTAACCGCCAGCGGGTCTGAATTAGAAGCTAAAGCTCTAAAGGCTGCTGCGGAAAAGGTGGTTGGCCCAGAAGTCGATAGACGTTTAACCAGCCTATGCGGCGGCATGCATGATATATTTACCCTCTCAAATCGCGGGCATATTTTATGGGGTGGAAAAACCATTGGTAAAATAGCCTCTGGCGGGACACCCATGACCCCAGATGCTGAACTTATTGGTGCTGAATATGGAAACGAAAACCTCAAAGTCCTCGCAACCAATAGGATGCGGGACTACCTAAAGGCTGAATCCGCCAAACATCTGGCACCCCTCAACGAACTTAAAGCCATTCAAGAACGGCCGAGCACAACACCCGAAGCGCGCGGGTTTGCATATACACTTTTTGAAAATAATGGCGCGATTAAACGCAAAGATCATTGGAAAGCCCTTAAAGAGCTAGATCAACGCTCTAGAAGACAATTACGCGAGGCCAATGTTTATTTTGGCCAATATGACGTTTACGTCAAAGATTTCATGAAACCCAAACCGGCATTTTTTCTGAGCTTAATGATTGCCTATGGCGCTGGCGGGGATCAAAAGCCATTTATTCCCTTTGCTGGCGTAACCTCTATCCCGAATGAAGGTGATTTTGCTAGTAATAATTTTTCTCCGCAAGCCCTTTCAGCAGCAGGCTATCATGCCGTTGGCCCTCGGATTGCCCGCTTTGATATTCTCAATCGCTTAAGCCTGCAAATCCGGCAAGCCAGTGAACAAAATCGCCAAGCCAAACGCGGCAAAGGCTTTCAAATCATGCAAGAAATGCTGGCCATAATGGGCTGTAGTTATGATGAGCTTCGAGGCGTTTTAACGGCGCTCGGATTTGAATCTAAAATCCGTGATCTGTCTCAATATCCATCACTATCCGAAATGACCGAAGATACGCCGCCCGAACCAGTAAACTTAGAAAAAACCGAGAGCACCACACCTGAGACTACGGAAGCTGAGAAGTCGGAAACCAAAAATACGGAAACTGAGATCATAACCCCTGCTACAGACACAATCGATCAAGCTTCATCTGAAAGTCCGTCGGCCTCAGACACAGTTGCTGCTGATACGACCCCAGCCAAAAAACCCAAGCAGTCACCGACCCATAATAAAAAACCGCCAAAACCTCTCAATATTTATAATCACCGCGACGTTAAAGATGACGGTACAACTGTAGAAATTGAAAATAACGAATTCTGGCTTATGCCTCCACGACAGAGGCCCGCACATAATAACCGCTCAAACAAAAAACATCAGGGCAAGAAATTTAACAACAAGACTAAAAACCGTCAGCAAAACTATCAATCAAGAAAACCAAAACAATCCGTTGAAAACTCTCCCTTTGCGGCCCTCGCGGCTCTAAAGGCAGATAAGAAAGACTGATAAAGATTGGACAGCGTTTCTCCCATCCTCGAAGAATGTCGATTAGATATTTGGCTCTTTAGGACTCGGTTGGTGAAATCTCGCAAGCTGGCGGGCCAACTGATTTCAAAGGGACGCATCCGGTTAACGCGAAATGGCCAAACCATCCGTGTAAAAAAACCACATCATCTGATCAGATCAGGACAATCTATCACATTTATGCGCGGAGCCACGTTAATAAATGTTGAAATGATCTCGGCAGGAACGCGTAGAGGGCCAGCCCCTGAAGCACAAAGCCTTTACCGCCTGTTGACAAGCGAGACGAGAGACGCCAAATCGCCTCTGAAGTTAAAGGACTGATTGATGACTTATATCGTCAAAGACGAATGTATTAAATGCAAATTCATGGACTGCGTAGAAGTCTGCCCTGTCGATTGTTTTTATGAGGGCGAAAATATGCTCGTTATTCATCCGGATGAATGCATTGATTGTGGCGTCTGTGAGCCTGAATGTCCCGTAGATGCCATTGTGCCGGACACCGAAGATGATCCAGATGGAAAGTGGCTCGCGATTAACTCCAAATATGCGGAGGTTTGGCCTGTCATTACCATTAAAAAAGACCCTCCCGCTGACAGCGAAAAATTTGAGTCCGAAACAGGTAAATTTGAAAAGTATTTCAGCGAAAAACCTGGAACGGGCGATTAATTCCTAGATTTGGGCAAAAATTTTAAAATTCTAGTCAGGTGACTGGATTTCATGACATTTTTATGATATGATAGTTCCAATAATTACGGTGTAGATGTAAAAAGCTGCGCCGTTTGTTTGTTTATGCACAACGCCCTTAAATTTGGGCATATATTAAAGGCCTTCCAGATATGGCAACCACAAAAAAATCGTCAGGCAAATCAGCTGGCGCAAAAAAAAGCACGAAAAAAGCCTTTAAGGCAGGCCAATTTATTGTCTATCCCGCACATGGCGTAGGCAAAGTCACTGGCGTTGAAAGAGAAACAGTCGCAGGGTTTGATATTGAGCTTTATGTTGTTTTATTTGAGCAAGACAAAATGACTCTTCGGGTTCCAACGGCCAAAGCTGAAGCCGCAGGCATGCGCGCCTTATCAAATGAGTTAATACTGAAAGATTCTTTTACAACGCTTAAAGGCCGCGCCCGTATCAAGCGCACCATGTGGAGCCGCCGCGCGCAAGAATATGAAGCCAAAATCAATTCTGGCGATCTTATTTTAGTTTCCGAAGTTGTCCGCGATCTTCACAGAACGGACGCTCAACCCGAACAAAGCTATTCCGAACGACAGCTCTATGAACGCGCAACAGACCGTATGGTACGCGAAGTTGCAGCTATCAAAAAAATCGATCGTGGTGTTGCGCTAGACGAAGTTTTGGAAACTTTGACCAAAGCGCGCACACGGCAAGCCGCTAAAGAAGCGGAAGAAGCGGAAGAAGCCGAAGGGTCAGAAAATGATAATAGTGAAGGAACAGCCGCGGCCTAATAAATATCCTTCTATTTAAATGTGCACTTTAAATTAAGTGCACATTTGTCATATGCAAATTGTGATGTAGCTCGCTCTTTACAAACCACATCTTATTGCCCTAGCTTTACTGCATAGTGATAAAATTGGGTATAATGTGACATATAATTTCAAACAGTCCTTAGTCTTAGCTGCAGCCTTTACTACAGCTTCACTTTTATCTGCATGTGGTGGAGGTAGTAGTAATTCCGCCAGCTCTACACCCCCGCCTGTTCTTACAACTGCTACACCGACAACTGTCAGCAGTGCTCCAGCTGTACCCGATTTTGTCGCCAATCAATTTCCGCCATCCTCTCAGTTACAGGCCCTATGCGAAATCGTCCGAACAGATACGGATCTGAACGGCAACCGACGTCCCGATCAACAGGGTGAGCTTTTACACGAGTTATTTTGGCTTCGGTCTTGGATGAATGAGACTTATCTCTTCTTTGATCAGGTTATGGATCGTGACCCGAATGACTTTACGGACGTTGCAACTTATTTTGATGAGCTATTAGTCGCCCCCCCAACAGATCGTTTCTCTTTTCTTGAAACCACACAAGACCGGGAAGCTCGTGTTTCTGGGGCACCAGTCTTTGGATATGGAGCTGCATTCGCCAGGTTAAGCAATCAACTCCCGCGGGATTGGCGCGTGTCATTTACTCAAGCGGGAAGTCCAGCCGAAGCTGGGGGCCTCACACGCGGTGCTCGTATCCTGACAATTGATGGGGTAGATTTTCTGAATGGCAACACTCCAACTGATATAGACGCAATTAATGCAGGGCTTTTCCCCACAACTGTGGGCGAGTCTCATATTTTTGGATTGCGTTATCCTGATGGTACTGAAAGCAACATTACAATAGAGTCAACATCCCTAGCAATCGAGCCGGTTAATGTGGTAGATGTTATTGCGCAAGGAAGTCGTAATGTCGGCTATCTACACTTTAATAGTTTTGGGACAACAACTGGCCAAGCCCAGCTCATTGAGGCTTTCGAAACCTTTTCAACCGCCCAAATTGATGATCTTGTTTTAGACCTACGCTATAATGGAGGTGGATTTGTCGATTTGGCCGCTCAACTTGGCTACATGATTGCGGGTACACAAAGCATAAATCAGGTCTTTATTTCAACAGAATTCAATAGCCGCAACCCCAGCAGAAACCCTTTCACAGGACAAACCGTCTCACCTACTTTATTTCAACCTACAACCCTTAGATTTGCCCCTGAGGACCCCCCCGGCGGCGAACCTCTTCCTACCGTCAATCTGAATCGTGTTTTTGTCCTAACCACCGGACGTTCCTGCTCTGCATCTGAAGCAATTATTAATGGCCTAATAGGAATCGGAGTCGAAGCCATACAAATTGGGACACGAACTTGCGGAAAAGCGACAGGCCAGTTCCCAACTGAAAATTGCGGAATAACTTTTTCGCCACTCCATTTTAGAGGCGTTAATGCAATGGGCTTTGGTGATTTTAATGAAGGTTTTGTACCTGGCCAAATGACAGGGAGCGCTGGTCCCGTTATTATGGGTTGCGTAGTCAATGATGACCTCGATAACGCCTTAGGCGACCCGAACGAAGCCCAGCTTGCATCTGCGCTGAATTTTGCCGAGACGGGTACATGCAGCTCAGATGCAACAGCAACGGCTAAGACCGATATAACTTTAAATAAAGTCACGGTTTCTGGAGAGGACGATAAGCTTCTTGAGCATCCACGCATAAAAGCAATTGACCTAGAGTTTGGTCGACTTGATTTTTCTACACACCGTGAGGAGTAGTGAGACTAAGCCACAAAATTATTGCGCTTTGTGTGCTAAGCACGGCTGGAATGTCCTGCGCAGCAACATCTAATATGACATACGAGCGAAAAGAGGCCATCTTACTCAATGCCGATCGATCCGATATTCGAGAAGCCATTCGTATTTTCGTACGTCAGGATGCGGGCCGTTTCGTCATAGCTGATCCTGATTCTCTCGGTCACAGTCCGGATATGGTTGTACATCGCCGCGCTAGAGATTTTGAACGTCTAAGCCGCACCTTACCATCAGCCAACCTAAAATATCGTTTGCTCAGTGATGGAACAAATTGCTGGCTCATACGTCACGAGTCAGGTCTCGATAGCCCGATAGCCGCAGAACTCTTATTACCAAAATCGGCACAATGTGCTATCTATTCGAAAAATGACGGCTAATTATCCGTTGAAGACCTAATCCAGAATCTCTAATCGTTCCGGATGATCAAGCCAAATCATTGGACCGTTTATAAGCTCAATCCAGCCTCGCACGCGAACACGGGCGCCTTCTAACGTCACAGGATCTATGCCGGAACGTTTAAAACGTTTACGATCACGTTTGGCAATAGCAACTGTGAAATCAGTCTTATAGTCAGCTCCAAAATTCAAATAAACCCGTCCTCTTATATCTGCGGAGGAGGTAATAATACCTTCGACAAGCTGAAAGCTATCGACATCTTGGGCCAACATATTCGGTTCTGGGCTTCGAACATCGTAATAATCATGGCTCCAAATTCCGCGGCCCCCTGCCCTAGCTTCTCTTTCAGCACGGTAGAGTTTTTGAGAATCCTGATAGGTATCGGGCCAGGTATAAACACGCGACATACCAAGCCGTATCATCTCTTCTTGAATCCATAAGTCAGGTTTATCATCGGAGTCTAATGTGAATACTTGTGCAAGGGCACGGCCATATCGATCCCGTCGTTCCCCGCCATAATAGAGGCCGACTTTTTGACCCTTAGTTAAAACCCCTAAGGCTGCTCGAGATTCCTTCCCCAAAGGCCACGCTTTAAACCCTTTACGGCCTAAAGGAAGCTTGGGCGCTTGCATGGCAGACAGCCTAACTTTGAGCCCACCTTCCAAATAAAGCGTATCTCCATCTAAAACAGAGCTAACGTTACCAACTTCACCTAAAGTTAAAGATGGCGGTCCTCCCAGACCAGCTCCGCCAATGAAGAAAGCCCCTGCCAAAACAGCTATACGTTTTGACCAAGCGGACTGACCTCTTTTTTTATTCCCTAATGTCGTCATACAGCGCTATTGTGACAGATTATGTTTTAAAGGTCGAATCTCAAAAATCAGCAAGTCTAATAATCATGCAATTAAAATGTGTTGGATGTATTTCAAATGATAATCTCTCTCGTCAAAGAGCATCCTTCTCGTCATATTAGTCTCATGCGATTCGGGTTGGTTACTTTATTATCTCTTGGGGTTTGTACCTCGGCCATCGCAACACCTTGGGATATTGTACCTGTTGAAACATCTTCACAAACGGCGGAGAGTAAAGCTGCTATATTGTCTCATACTATCACTATGCAGCGTGGAGGCTCATCGGAAACGCTTAAGACTATAGACACCCTCACATTAGCGCCTTTTGCCAAAAACCTTGGTAAAATTTCAGCTCTCACACTCGCTGCCGATGGAACTATCTATGCCGCAGATCGAAAAACGGGGCGTATCTGGTCACTCCAAGACCGCGGTGCTGATGGAGCCATGGATATAAAACGCCCCCTACCCCAGACTTTTCAAAACCCTACAGCTTTAGCCATTATAGACGAAACTCTATATGTTGTAGATAAGCGTGCTGTTTGGGCGCAAGAGCTTTCAAATCAAGACCCACCACGCCTTATTGCATCACTAACGAATACTCAAAAGCTAGGGGATACACCTATAACAACGGACGGAGACGCGCTGCTTTTGGGTGTATCCCAAACGGATGATTCTTTTGTTGTGCGTATTGATACGGCAACAGGCCAAGCCAAAAAAATAGGGAATTTCGAGCAACGCATCCAAAGTCTTGCCAAACGTGAAGGCGCGCCGCTCTGGGCAGGATATGGTAGCTCGCTACAATCAATTGATAGTCCTGAGACAAAAATTTCATTTCCGGTTCAAACTATTCCAGCCTTGATACTCCCCGGACAATATACGCCGCCCAATGATTGGCCCGCCTTTTTGAAAGACCATATCATTGCCGCGCAGTTAGGCCCTAAAGCGATGCAGCTTATAGCCATCCCAACAGAATTCGGGCAGGTTTCAGGACCACCCCGTATCCTCGTTGAAGGTTTTCTAGGGTCAACGGGAAGAAGCGCTTGGGGAACACCTGGCGCTATGGTCATGGATAAACGCGGCTTGTTTTTCGCGGATAGTTATAATGGCTCAATCTGGCGGTTATCACCTGCTCCTAAAGCTGCCCCACCCAAACCTGAGATTAAAAAACTTGCGGAGGATACGCCCAAACCAACTGAAACACCTAAAAAGTTACCGCCATCACAAAGACCTTTGTTAAAGGGCAGTGGTATAATTGGTAGCCAGATCGGCGAACTTAGCCGCTTACAGTCAGCTTCACAATTAGAAACAGGCTCGACGATTATTGAGGCTTATGAAAAGGCAAAAGCGGAAGAGCTTGCTTTAAAGGAAAAAGAAGAGAAAAAATCTAAGCGCTAGCTTTTCTTCGTGCCTTATAGGTAAATTGCCCAGCATCATTTAAACGCCGCGAGACGAGTTCGCGACCTTTCAGGCAATTTAAATGCGCAATGGATTCGCCCACGGCCATAATCCGGTTACTATCATTAATTTCACGCCGAAAGAGAACTGAATAAACCTCGGTTGCCCGGCGTGGTGTTTTGCAATGCTCTAATAACCGATCTAGCGCTTTTTCATGATGCTCGATCAATTTATTTAATCGCCGATGCGCGCCATAAAAAGGGAGGCCATGGGCAGGGCCGATGAGAACATCATCAGGTAATTCAGCTTTGAGTTTGTGGCACGAAGATATCCAGTCTTCGAGGGGGTTTCCTTCGGGTTCTGTTGGCCAGACAGACACATTGGAGCTAATATTAGGCAGCAACTGATCACCCGTAAGGCACAAATTAAGCTCTGGGCAGTAAAGACAGGCATGTTCAGGGGAATGACCGCTGCCGATGATGACCCGCCATTCACGCCCGCCGATTTGGCCAAGTTCGCCGTCTGTGAGACGGTCATAACCTTGGGGCAAGGCTGATATCGCTTTCCCAAAGCCGCCAAAGCGTAATTTATACAGCTCAATCTGTTCATCCGTAAAGCCGCATTTACGGTAAAAAGTAATTCCTTCACGTGGCGCTTCTTTGCCTGTATCCGCGGCCAATAGACGACACAAAAAATACTCACCGCGAGTCATGAGTAAAGGCGCGCCAAATTTACGGCATATCCAGCCCGCTAGGCCCGTATGATCTGGATGTAGATGAGTACAAATTACGCGGTTAACAGGGCGCCCACCCATCAATTCCACAAAATGCTTTTCCCAAATCTCTCGGCTCGCTCGGTTTCCAATACCCGTATCGACAACAACCCAGCCATCTCCATCTTTCAGAGCCCAAAGATTGATATGGTCGAGCCCCTTCATCGGAAGGTCAAAGCGTAACCAAAACACGCCATCCGCAATTTCTGTGGCTGAGCCTGATGCTGGCGCCACATCGACAATAAATTTTAAAAGCCGTGAAGAATTATCTCGCGGGGCCGTTAGGCTTTCATCTGGAGCAGTTTTTGTCGAAACGTTTTTCATGGCCGTCTACATATAGAGCTATATATCGAATACTACCGATAACTACACATGGTTAACGCCCCAATAACTAACCTTTTCTGTTAGGTCCGGACGCACGCGTTCTGTTGAGGGTGCAGCGGGGGTTCCTATATATACGAATCCTGCGACTTGGTCGTCATCGCCCATGCCCAAAACCGCGTGAATATCCTTATCATAAGCATACCATTCCGTGAGCCATTGCGCGCCAAAGCCCGCCGCTTGCGCCGCTAACATCAGGTTATAACACACAATGCCAGAGCTAAGCTGTTGCTCCCATCTCGGCGTTTTGCGCTTACACTCGACGGGAGTAGAGATGACCCCGACCACCACTGGCGCGCGCATAAAGCGCTGTTCTTCGAACTCTACGCGATCATCGGGCATATCGGGATTAGTTTTTTTAAATATCTTGCCGATATGCTTGCCAAAATCGGCGCGCGCTTCATCTTTAAAAATTACAAACCGCCACGGCACAAGCTTTCGGTGATCAGGCACACGGGCTGCAATCGCCAAAAATTCTGAGAGCTGCTCATCTGACGGTCCTGGACCACCCATAAGTTTGGCTAGATTAGACCGACGGTTTTTCAAGTAGTCAGTCACCGCCTCATTCTTTTGTGGCAGCGGCATAATTTCGTCTAATACTGGCATGGGCAAAAATCTTAGGTTAGAGTGTCTTATGGAATTTCCTAAAGACATAGCTCCCACAGTCAAGACCGTCATAGAAAGCTATCCCGACAGGGCGCAAGACTATGCTCTATCCTTAAGGCAGTTAATCTTAAAAACAGCTGCTAATGATGCCCGTATCGGTAATCTTACAGAAACATTGAAATGGCAGGAACCGTCTTATCTAACCGATACCACAAAATCAGGAACGACTTTACGTTTCGATTGGAAAACACAAAAACCTGATGCGATAGGAGTTTTTGTGAATTGCAAAACAACACTTATTCAAAGTTTCAAGGATCTCTTTCCAGAAGCTTTAAACTTTGAAGGCACACGCGCGATATGGCTTGACTTAAACAAACCATTGCCCCGTGATATTTTATCGATATGTATCGGCAAAACCCTCACCTATCACCTCGATAAAGGATAATTGACATGAGCACACCAGACCAAAAACTAGCTGATCTTGGATTAAGCTTGCCGAAGCCTTCTGCGCCTGTGGCCAATTATGTGCCTTATGTTGTCAGCGGGAATCTTGTCTTTATCTCGGGCCAGATTTCCAAAATTGGAGATAATGCGATTGGTGGGCGTCTCGGGGAAGATCTGACGATTGAGCAAGGTCAAGAGGCAGCGAAATTATCGGCTCTGAACTTGCTTGCGCAAATGAAAGCGGCTTGCGGCGGAGATTTATCACGCGTCAAACGCATCGTGAAACTCGGCGGCTTTGTGCAAGCTTTGCCGACAGCTACAGCCGCGGACATCCCAAAAGTTGTTAATGGCTGTTCTGATATTATGGTCGCTGTCTTTGGCGATGCCGGACGTCATGCCCGCTTTGCCGTTAGCGCGCCAAGCCTGCCCCTTGATGTCGCCGTAGAAATTGACGCGATTGTGGAGATAACTCCCTAAGCTGAATGAGTTCCTCAAATTATAGCGCCCGTATTCTCACCCGTATCAGCGAGGTCAGCGAAAGTGATTGGGACTCTCACCTTCCTGAGGGCACACACCCGTTTCTCAGCTGGCGGTTTCTAAATGCCTGCGAACAGAGCGGCTCGGCAACCGAAGAGACAGGCTGGGCCCCACGCCATATCTGGCTTGAAGATGATAAAGGACAATCCGTCGGCGTGGCCCCGCTTTATGCCAAAACCCATAGCCAAGGCGAATATGTGTTTGATCATGGCTGGGCCGAAGCACTGCACCGCGCGGGCGGAAATTATTATCCAAAGCTCCAAGGCTCTATCCCCTTTACCCCTGCTACAGGGCCGCGCCTTTTGGCTAGCAATAAAGCCGAAAAAATGGCGCTCATTTCCGCCATGGTTCAGGCCTGCGAAGATTGGGGCTATTCAGGAGTGCATCTGACATTCTTACAGCCTGATGATTTAGAGATTTTAGAAGAAGTCGGATTTGCACATCGCGAAGATCGACAATTTCATTTTATCAATCGCGGCTATGAAACTTTCGGTGATTTCCTCGCATCGCTATCCTCCCGTAAACGCAAAAATATCCGTAAAGAACGTATCGCGGCGCAAGAGGGCATTACGATTAAGCGCCTTACGGGGGATGATTTAAAATCCGAGCATTGGGACTTTTTCTATCGCTGCTATATGGATACAGGACAGCGCAAATGGGGCCGTCCTTACCTGACCCGAACCTTTTTTGAAATTCTGCAAGAAACTATGCGCAATGATATATTGCTGGTTATGGCCTTTGACGGCGAAGTGCCAATTGCAAGCGCGCTGAATTTTATTGGTTCGGCCGCTCTTTACGGACGCAATTGGGGCTGCACGGTTCACAAACGGTTTTTGCATTTTGAGCTGTGCTATTATCAAGCCATCGAAGCAGGCATTGAACTTGGCTTGCCCAAAGTTGAAGCAGGCGCGCAGGGCGAACATAAACTCGCCCGCGGCTATGAACCTGTTGCTACACATTCCGCCCATTATCTCACCCATCCGGGTCTTCGTGACGCCGTCAGTGATTACTTGACAAGAGAGCGCCGCGCCGTTGATCATGAGATATCAATTCTGGCCAAACATACCCCCTTTAGGAAAAATATATGAGCCTGCATGGACCTTATGAGAGCGATAATGTTTTCGCGAAAATCTTGCGGGGCGAGATGCCTTGTGTGAAAGTCTTTGAGGATAATAACATCCTCTCATTCATGGATGTTTTTCCACAATCCGAAGGGCATACTCTCGTTATTCCTAAAGCACCGTCGCGCAATTTTCTGGAGACCAACCCCAAAGACATAGGCCGTTTATTCGGAAGCGTTCAACGGATTAGTAAAGCTGTTGACCTTGCCCTAAAACCTGACGGTATTCGTATCGCGCAATTCAACGGCGCGCCCGCTGGGCAAACCGTCTTTCATACCCATGTGCACATCATTCCGTGTTATGAAGGGAAATCATTGGGCGCGCATGGCGACGGCATGGCAGATATGGATAAGCTCAACACCCTAGCCGCGAAAATAAAAAAACAATTGGAGACATAAATGCAAAAAATTTTACTCGCAGTGTCATTGATAGCGCTGGCCGCCTGTTCGCCCAATTCACAAACGGCGCAAGATACTCAGGCCTCATCTGACCCTGTTATAGAGACCTCCAAAACTGGCTACGATATAGATCGCCAATATGCTAAATTTGCCGAAGTGCCTATGGATGTTGATACGAGTTTCCTGTCGGAGTCTGAAAAACAAGTGGTCAATAAACTCATCGAGGCTAGCGGCTATTTGTCGGAAATATACTTGCGGCAACGTGGAACGAATTACGCGCGGCTTCGCTCTGAAATCGAAGAAGAAGGTACGCCAATTCAACTCAAAATGTTCAATCTACATTATGGCCCCTGCGATACACTAGAAGAAGACACGCTTTTTTATGGTGACACGCCTTGCCCAAAGGGCGGAGGTTTTTATCCCGCCGATATGACCAAAGAAGAATTTAATGATTGGCTAGAAGCCCATCCGAGAGACAAAGATGCTTTCACATCAGGTTATACAGTTATACGGCGTAGCCCAGATAAAACCCGCCTCTTTGCGATGCCTTATTACAAAGCCTATGCCCAGTGGTTGTTACCAGCCGCTAAACTTTTACTTGAAGCCGCAGAGATTTCTGAAAATGAATCTATGAAGAATTTCCTGACTCTAAGAGCCCGAGCTTTTCTAACAGATGATTATTTCGCCTCTGAATTGGCTTGGATGGATTTAGACGGCAATATTGAAGTCGCCATCGGCCCTTACGAAGTTTATGATGACGGGTTGTTCGGCTATAAAACAGCCTATGAGTCCTTTGTGACCATCAAAAACCCTGACGAGTCGGCAGCGCTCGCAAAATATAAAGACTTTCTCAAAGACATGGAAAAGAACCTACCTGTTGAGGAAAGCTATAAAAATTATACCCGCGGTTTTGAAAGCCCGATTGCGGTAACCTACCAAATACACGGCGGCGGCGATAATGAAAACGGCGTGCAAACCATTGCCTTTAACCTGCCCAATGATGAGCGCGTGCGCGAAGCCAAAGGCGCGAAAAAAGTTATTCTCAATAATGTGCTGGGGGCCAAATATGACCGCATACTCGGCCCCATAGGCAAGCGGGTTTTAGTGCCAGAACAGGCCAAGCTGACGACCAAAAAATATATGAGTAATAATACGCTCTTTCATGAATTATCCCACTCCCTCGGCCCTGGTACGATTACAGTGGACGGCGTTGAGACAACGGTCAGCGCGCAGCTTAAAGAGCTTTATTCCGGTATCGAAGAAGGCAAAGCCGATGTCATGGGCGCTTATAATATTCTCTATATGATGGATCGCGGGGAGCTCCCAATCGCCGATAAAGAAGCGTTCTTGGCGACTTATTTTTCCGGCAAGTTCCGCTCTATGCGGTTTGGCACAGGCGCAGCCCATGCCAAAGGCGCAGCCTTTCAATATAATTATTTCCGAGAGACAGGCGCGGTAGACTGGCTGGCCGACCAAGAACGTTTCAAGATTGATTTCGCGAAGTTAGAACAAGCCATTTCTGACTTAACTGGCAAAGTCGTTGTAGTACAAGGCGATGGAAATTACGATAATGCTAAAGCATTTTTGGATAAATATCTTCCGCTAGATGACGCAGCTAAGACCGTCCTCGGGAACCTTGATGATATTCCTTATGATATTAGGCCTATTTATCCCGATAAGATTTAGCCTAAATCGGAATACCCTCTTCCATACAGAATTCGCGGACAATATCCCGCAGGGTGGAGCTGCGGGAATCAATACGGATATGTGGATCTAGTTTTGCACGTAACTTAGCAGCATCGAGCTTTAGGATCGCTGACTTCACCGGCCCTATGCCAGTCACGGGCATAGAGAGTGTTGTATACCCCAGAGCGACCAATGTTATGGCTTCTAGTGGACGGCCCGCAATCGCGCCGCAAACAGAGGCTTGTTTGCCATTGCGGGCACAGCCATCCGCGACAAATTTCATAATCGAGAGAGCCGCCGGATGAAGCACGTCATAGCGGTCAGAGACACGCGCATTATCGCGGTCGGCCGCAAAGAAAAACTGCATTAAATCATTGGCTCCAACACTGACGAAATCGGCGTGATCACAAACTGCGCTAATTTGCCAAGCTAGCGAAGGGGTTTCGAGCATAACGCCAACTTCGATCTTTTTCGGAAGCTCTTCACCCAGTTTTTGCGCGCGTGCGATTTCGCGGTCAAAAAGCGCGCGCGCTTCGATGAATTCATCAACGATGGTTACCATAGGGAACATGACGCGCAAATGCCTTCCAGCCCCCGCCGCGACAAGGGCGCGAAGTTGATAGCGCATGAGGCCGGGCCGATCGAGCGCAATCCGGATAGCGCGCCATCCAATGGCGGGATTTTCTTCGGGTACCGGGTCGATATAAGGCAGAATTTTATCACCCCCAAGATCAAGCGTTCGGAACGTGACAGGGCGGTCACCTCCCGCCTCAATCGCTTTACGGTAAAGTTCCGTTTGTTCTTTCAGACGCGGCATGAACTCGCTGACCATGAATTGAAACTCAGTTCTAAAAAGTCCAATCCCGTCTGCCCCCGCTTGATCGAGCTGAGGCAAATCAACAAGTAGGCCAGCATTAAGCTGAAGCGATACGGACTGACCATCAAGCGTAACCGCAGGCGTAAATTTCATCGCCTCATAAGCACGGTTCATTTCCCCGCGAATATTCATCCGCAGCTTAAATCCTGAAACCTGCGTTTCTAGTGGCCGAATGTGAACGTCACCTTGTTCCCCATCGACAAGCACGGGATCACCGACTTCAATTTTATCAAGAACACCTTCAGCACGGCCAACCAACGGAATACCAATGGCCCTACAAATGATAGCCGTGTGAGATGAAGCGGCCCCTTCTTCCAAGACAATGCCCCGAAGTTTATCACGGTCATAATCCAAAAGCTCTGCCGGGCCTATTTCGCGGGCGAAAATAACCGCGTCATTTGAAATATTTTTATTTCCGGGTCCTAAAGATTCGCCTGAGAGCGCCCGTATCAAACGATTGGCCAGATCTTCAAGGTCATGCAAACGCGCCCGAAGGTAAGGATCACGCGATTTCATCAATCGCGCGCGATGTTCATTGCGCACGCGTTCAACCGCGGCTTCGGATGTTAGGCCTGAATGCACGGCTTCTCTCAGACGGCCCACCCATTTGCGGTCATAGGCAAACATGCGGTAGGTTTCATAAATCTCTTTACTGGCCCGCGAAAGCGTCGCCGTCTCGCCCGCAACCAAGGCATCCACAGAGGCTCTTAGTTTTGCAACACCGTCTTCCAGCCTGATTTCTTCCGCGGCTATATTATCTGATAAAAGGTTGGACGGCGCGACAGGCGGAACATGTAAATAAGCATGGCCTTGAACAAGCCCGTCCGCAAAAGCTTTCCCCGAAATAGTCTCGGGTTTTACAGGGGCAAGACTAATCCCTTTTAGAGCGGCTTTCTTACCCCCGATACGTTCATCATCAACGATGATTTCAGCGAGCACCATAGCAACAGTGAGAAGGTCTTCGACCTCTTCTTCATTAAAGCTACGGGCGTCTTCTGACTGGACAACCAAAACGCCGAGCGTACGTCCCCCGCGTAAAATCGGCACGCCTAAGAAAGATTTAAAAGGGTCTTCCCCTGTTTCCGGACGATATGAAAAAAGCGGATGAGACGGCGCGTCGGCCAGATTAAGCGGCCGCGCGGTTAAGGCAACATGCCCAACTAGGCCCTCACCAGGCTTCATACGCGTTTTATGAACTGCTGATTTTTTAAGACCTTGGGTCGCTGAAAGTTCTAAATCTTTTCCCGCCCGAAGCAGATAAATAGAGGCCACCTTAACCTGCATAGCCTTGGAAATCGCGGCGACAAAATCATTGAGTCGTTCTTGAACAGACTCTGTTCCGGCCATGGCTTCACGGATAGCCCGCATGAGGCGCGGCGGTTGAGTTTTGATATTTGGGTCTAGGCTCACAGTAAGACTATAGACCATCACATTGAGGCCAGACTAGGGTAATTCTAAAAATACCCTATCTACCTCTTTTGAGCACAAGAATTAACTTTTCGTATTTAGCCTTAACCAATCACGTTTCGGAAGGCCGTAAAGCTGATCCATGAATTCAAGCTGTAAGCCGATGGGGCGTGAGTGTGGACTATTCCACATCATGGCAATCCCCGAGCGTTTTTCTGGATCAAACAAAACTAACGCCCGATACCCTTGAACCCCACCGCGATGTCCAATGACTTGGTGTCCTGCATAGTCATAAATTCGCCAGCCCAATCCATATTGAGCATTCTTTAGCGACATATATTTTCGCCGCATAAAACGCTGTTCTCTAGGCGTTTCGACACGGGCGATTTGCATATCCTGTATTATGTCTTGGGAAATTTTAGGGATGGGCGCTTTAATCAAATCTTTCTGCCGTTTGACTGCAGCTTCAGCAATAAGCTGAATGGCGGTCTTCTCCTCTTCGGCGAGGCCTCCAGCAAGTTTAATATCTAACGGTTCTTTAGCTTCATCGTGTTGTAGAGGCATTTGAGCGATCATCCATTTCGCTAAATCTTTGACTGAGGAGTTCACGCCTGCTGCTGCTGGCACGCGGTAGTAATTTTCTTTGACGCGGCTTATTTCTTGACCTCGGCGTCCATGAGGGCGCGCCCAACTTTTAGACCGTTGCAATCCCTCTAACGTCACGCTGGCTGTTTCCATCCCCAGCGGATCAAAAATACGTTCCTTGACTACAGATTTATAAGGCAGACCTGTAATTGTTTCGATAATTTCCGATGATGCATCAAAGGCCACATTTTGATAGGTATGGCAGGTTCCCGGCTCACATAAATATTTCAGGTTTTTAAGCGCGCCGCGGACATCCTTAGCGGAACGGCCATCCTCAATACGGCGGTCATAGGCATTTCGGACTATCCCTACACGATGAGAGAGAATATCTTCGATAGATACATCAATGTCACTGGGAGGAAGTTTAAGCGATCTTGCATGCATGCTAGCCGGCTCTGCAATTTCAAAATGACCTTCTTCTTGCAGAGATAGAACCGTCGCGGCGGCAACGCCCTTGGAGACTGAAGCCCAGCGAAAAACTGTATCGGCGCTCACTTTAGTCTTGCTATTACGCTGCACTTCTCCGTAACCCTTGGAAAACGTCATCTCGCCATCTTCAACAATAGCTACAGATAACCCAACCATTTCCAAATGCTTCATTAATTGCGTCGCGCGTTTATCTATTTCAGCTAAATCAATACTGGGTTCACCAGTCACCCCCGCGCCATTAGCACTGGCCTGAGCATTCAGACCCATAAGAGCCAGAAATATCAAAATGCTTGCAAATATGTGTTGGGGTAGCACTTATATTACTCTGCCATAAATACGTTTAGTTTAGGGCGTCTAAAAGAGGCCTTTCCCATCTGTCTAGTGCACATCACAGTTAACATGATTAAACTCGGTTCATCATTTGGTTATGCAGCTCCGTAAAAGACCCATAGCAGTAATCCTGCCCCTAAGAGAAGCCTGTACACCATGAAAGGGAAAAATCCGATTTTACTGACCCATTTCATGAACAGCGCGATACAGGCATAAGCCGCCAGAAATGACAAGACGGCGACGATAAGACCATCGCTTAAGCTTGCGCCTGTCTCTTCTGCTTTTGACAGCTTTAACAGCGCATAAAGACCGCCTGCTCCGATTATCGGCAAGCTCATCAACATCGAAAACCGCGCACTTTCAACACGGGTCATACCCATAAACCGGGCCGCCGTCATCGTAATACCAGAACGAGAGGTGCCGGGAATAAGAGAGACGGCCTGCGCCAGCCCAAGAATAGAGGCGCGTTTCCACGTCAAATCTTCAGTTTTATAGATTTCTTGACCTTTGAGATCAGAAATCCAGAGCAAAATCCCAAATATGATCGTGGTCGCTGCGATAATAAGGGGTGAGCGTAAAACCTCGTCAATGCCACCTGTTGTCAAAATAAGACCCAAAATCATAGCTGGCGGCGTCGCAATAATTAAATTGAGCGCCAGAGCCGAATTTTTATTGAGTTTACGTTTTAGCAAATCAAAAAACCCGCTAATCATAGCCGCAACATCTTTATGGAAATAAGCAATGACAGCAAATAAACTCCCAAAATGCGCCATAACATCAATCAATACGCCTTGATCTTCGGGCCAGCCTAATAGTTGCGGCGCTAAGATCAGATGCGCCGAGCTGGAAATAGGTAAAAACTCTGAAAGGCCCTGAATGAGGGCTAATATAACAAGGTGAAGCCATGACATATGGCAGGGCTAAGACGAAACGGTTACCGCTTTATTGACAAGCAGCATTTGTTTCTTGCCTTAAAGTCCAAAATACCCTGATTTTTCATTATTTAACTTCAGTCATCAGATTATTTATGGGCACAGTTTTCACCCATAACCTGATTAATTTCACTTGAATACATATATTATCATTTATAATCAGATACTTAGATACTCATAAGTATAATATATATTTTTATATTTTGTCCTATTTTGACAAATTGTCGCATCTTGCAATTGTAAATCTATTTCTATATAGCACAGCCTCTTTCAAGCTCATAAGCGCGCAATAGAGTCACTACAATGCCAAATAAGATGCTACAATTCGTCGAAACTGATCGGGACATGCCTACAAAACGTGAGGCTGGCACCCGCAAAGACGACTTCCTTGAAATTTATGGGGATTACATCGATGCCAAAGCCGAAGAGCAGGCCTCACGTTGTTCGCAATGCGGCGTGCCCTTTTGTCAAAATCACTGCCCGCTCGACAATAACATCCCTGATTGGCTCAAATTAACCGCTGAAGGCCGCATCGAAGACGCCTACCGTATATCAGCGGCCACAAATTCAATGCCTGAGATATGCGGCCGTATCTGCCCTCAAGACCGTCTCTGCGAAGGCTCCTGCGTGATTGAACAATCTGGGCACGGCACTGTTACAATCGGCTCCGTTGAGCGCTATTTAACAGATACTGCATGGAAGGAAGGTTGGATTGAACCTATCAAACCACGCAAAGAACTCCCATTATCAGTCGGTATTATCGGCGCAGGACCTGCTGGGCTAGCTGCCGCCGAAGAACTGCGCCTGCAAGGCTGGCAAGTCACGATATATGACCGTCATGACCGCGCGGGCGGGCTTTTGATTTACGGGATTCCGAATTTCAAGCTCGATAAAGAAATTGTCCAGCGCCGGACCAAACGACTTGAAGATGGCGGCATCAAATTTGTCCTAAATTGCGATGTCGGCGTTGATATTACCTTTGATAAATTACGTGAAAAACATCAGACCGTCCTTATTGGCACAGGCGTTTACAAAGCCCGTGATCTAGATTGTCCGGGATCAGGGGCCGAAGGCGTTACCCCTGCCCTACCTTTCTTGATCAATTCCAATAAGCGAGGTCTCGGCGATAAAGTTGAAAAAATAACAGCCGAAAATAAAGATGTTGTTGTTATAGGCGGCGGAGATACGGCTATGGACTGCGTACGTACAGCGGTTCGTCAAGGCGCAACATCCGTGACCTGCCTCTACCGCCGTGACCAAGTCAATATGCCTGGCTCTGTCCGCGAAACAGCCAATGCGCAGGAAGAAGGCGTAACTTTTCAATGGCTAGCCTCTCCTAAAGCTATTGCAGATGATGGCGGACTGGTGAGCGCTGTCAAAGCGCATAAAATGCGGCTTGGTAAAAAAGATGCGAGTGGCCGCGAGAGCGTAGAGCCTATTGCTGACGCTGACTTTGATGTCAAAGCGGACTTGGTTATCAAGGCGCTTGGGTTTTCGCCTGAAGATATGAAAACGATGTCGAGCGAGCTTACCGTGACGCGGTGGGGAACATTACGGGTCAACCCCCTGACCTTTGAAACCAACTTACCTGGCGTTTATGCAGCGGGGGATATTGTCCGAGGAGCCAGCCTCGTCGTTTGGGCAATCCGCGAAGGCCGCGACGCCGCCGCGCATATGCATAAATATCTGAAAGCCCAAATGGCCGCTGATGCCAAAGTAGCGGCAGAATAAAGAAGACTGACAATGACTGATAATAATTGGCTTAAAACATACGAAACAAATCGCGATCAATTAATCAAGGCCAACGCCTATGACCCTGCCCATGAGCATAGCTCCTGCGGCGTTGGACTCGTTGCTTCCATAAACGGCGAAGCGCGGCGTGACGTCGTTGAAATGTCTCTACAAGCCCTTAAAAATGTTTGGCATCGCGGCGCTGTGGATGCTGATGGTAAAACCGGAGACGGTGCTGGTATCCGCCTAGATATCCCGCAAGAATTTTTCCGCGCCCAAGTCGAGCGGACAGGCCATAAACCGACTGCTGCGAAAATAGCTGTCGGCATGTTCTTTCTCCCCCGAACAGATTTTGGCGCGCAAGAAGCTGCGCGTACTATTGTCGAAACCGAACTGTTAAAGGAAGGGTTTTATATCTATGGGTGGCGCCAAGTACCTATCGATATCAATGTTATCGGGGATAAAGCCAAAGCGACGCGACCTTCTATTGAACAAGTTATGTTCCGCGATCCGCAAGGACGTAAAGGCAATACCTTAGAGCGTGAGCTTTATATCGTACGCCGCCGCATTGAAAAG
The DNA here is from genome assembly GCA_964472905.1 of uncultured Hellea sp. Lineage (GTDB taxonomy): Bacteria > Pseudomonadota > Alphaproteobacteria > Caulobacterales > Maricaulaceae > Hellea. The sequence goes on from CAYYMI010000021.1 coordinate 28,502, forward strand.
CATGCTATCGAAGCTGCAATCCCGAGTTTTTATGCCTGCTCGCTTTCTGTGCAAACAATCATCTATAAAGGCATGTTTCTCGCCGAAGATATTGATAATTTTTATCCTGACCTGAAAGATGATCGTTTCGTTTCACGCGCGGCCATTTATCATCAGCGTTATTCCACGAATACATTTCCGCAATGGTGGCTCGCGCAACCGTTTCGTATGCTCGCTCATAATGGAGAGATCAACACCCTCAAAGCCAATGCCAATCATATGAAAAGTCATGAGATCAAAATGGCCAGCTCTGCCTTTGGTGAACGCGCGGGCGATGTCAAACCGATTATCCAAAAAGGAAGCTCCGATTCAGCCGCCTTAGATTCAGTCTTCGAACTTTTGGTTCGCGCTGGACGCCCAGCCCCCTTCGCAAAAACATTGCTTATTCCCGAAGCCTATTCAAAACGCGGTGATCTGATGCCTGAAAAATGGCGTGCCCTTTATGAATATTGTAACGGCGTGATGGAACCCTGGGACGGTCCAGCAGCCATAGCCGCCTATGATGGGCGGTGGTGTATCGCAGGATTAGACCGTAATGGTCTCAGACCCTTGCGCTATGCGATATCAAGCGACGGAGTTGTAGCTGTCGGGTCTGAAACGGGTATGTGCCCCATGAATGAGAAAGATATCGTTCGCAAAGGGGCCCTTAAACCTGGCCGCATGATTGCTGTCGATTTGGATGAGGGTAAATTTTACGACTCCAACGAGATACTCGACGCGATGTCCGAAAAACGGCCCTATAAAAAATGGCTCAAAAAGGTTGTCAATCTAGATGAAAAACTATCGGGCAAAGAACCCAAACCCACGCTATTCGGCGAGTCCCTTGCCAGACGGCAAATGTCTTGCGGACAGACGCTGGAAGACCTTGAACTTATTTTATCACCCATGGCGGAACTGGGTAAAGAAACTGTTGGCTCAATGGGTGATGACACACCATTAGCCGTCTTGTCAGATATCTACAGACCGCTATCGCATTTCTTTAGACAAAATTTCAGTCAGGTGACAAACCCACCCATTGATCCGTTACGTGAAACTCGCGTTATGGGATTAAAGACACGGTTTAGAAACCTACGAAATATTCTTGCCGAGGATAGTTCCCAGACAACTGAAATGTTAGTGCTTGAAAGCCCTGTCATGACCACAGGCATGTTAACGCGGTTTATGAAGCTCGTCGGGCCAACAAAGACCCGTATAATCGACTGTACATTTCCTGTGCCCGCCGATGATGCGGTTCCTGGACGGGCTTTAAAAGATACATTGATCAGAATAAAAACAGAAGCCGAGTCAGCCGTGCGTGACGGCGTTGAAAATATTGTTCTAACAGACGAATTTGTCGATGAGGATAAAGCGGCGGCTCCCATTATTTTATGTGTTGGAGCCGTTCAAACGCATTTGGTGTCAAAAGGTCTGCGCTCCTCATGTTCGATCTTAGTTAGATCAGCCGAGTGTTTAGATACGCATTATTTCGCCGTTCTTATTGGTGCGGGCGCAACAGCCGTGAATGCCTATATGGCGCAAGACAGCCTTGTAGAACGTACCTCTCGTGGCCTACTTGATATGAGCGGCGACGAAGCTGTCGCGCAATATAAGAAAGCCATAGAAGGCGGGCTTTTGAAAATTATCTCCAAAATGGGCATCTCGGTTATTTCGTCTTATCGCGGCGGAAATAATTTTGAAGCTATGGGATTATCGCGCGCCCTTGTCGGAGAAAATTTCCCGGGCATGACGTCCCGTATTTCAGGCATTGGCCTTGCTGGTCTTGAAGGCAAGCTCGTTGACGCCCATCAATTAGCCTATGACGCCGCTGTCGTTCGTCTACCTGTAGGAGGACTTTACCGTGTCCGCGCCATAGGGGAACGCCACGCCTATCAAGCCGAAATGATTCACATGCTTCAAGAAGCTGTCGGGTCCGAAGATTACGAACTTTATAAACGTTACGCAAATGTGGTGAATTCAGCCAAGCCTATACAAGTGCGGGATTTACTCGACATCAAACCGGCTGGAAAACCCTTACCGCTTCGCCGCGTTCGATCCGTCAATGAAATTCGCCGTCGTTTCTGTACGCCCGGCATGTCCCTGGGCGCGCTTTCACCAGAAGCCCACGGAACGCTCAATATTGCCATGAACCGTATCGGGGCAAAATCAGTCTCAGGTGAAGGCGGGGAAGACCGCGCGCGGTACACGCCACTTCCTAATGGAGACAATCCAAACTCCGCAGTCAAGCAAATTGCCTCAGGCCGCTTTGGCGTTAACGCCGAATATCTCAACCAGTGCCGCGAAATAGAAATCAAAGTCGCGCAAGGCGCTAAGCCCGGCGAAGGCGGACAGCTCCCCGGTTTTAAAGTCACAGAGATGATTGCTAAATTTAGAAACGCGACGCCGGGCGTATCCTTGATTTCACCACCGCCCCATCACGATATTTATTCCATCGAAGATTTGGCCCAACTGATTTACGATTTAAAACAAATCAATCCCACAGCCCGCGTTGCCGTTAAGCTTGTCGCCTCTTCTGGCGTCGGTACAATTGCAGCAGGAGTTGCCAAAGCCAAAGCCGATACAATTTTAATCGCCGGACATAATGGCGGAACTGGGGCTTCACCAAATACATCTTTAAAATATGCGGGCATCCCATGGGAGCTAGGCCTTTCGGAAGCGCATCAAGTTTTAACGCTCAACAATCTTCGGTCCCAAGTCACCCTACGGACAGATGGCGGGTTAAAAACCGGACGTGATATTGTTATCGCGGCCATGCTGGGCGCTGAAGAATATGGCATTGGAACGCTTAGCCTTGTCGCCATGGGCTGTATCATGGTGCGGCAATGTCATTCCAATACCTGCCCTGTTGGCGTTTGTGTTCAAGACCCTCGCCTTCGTGAAAAATTCACAGGTACGCCAGAGAAAGTCATTAACTTAATGACCTTTATTGCTGAAGACGTACGTGAGATATTGGCCGAGCTTGGCGTCGAGTCTCTTGATGAAATTATTGGCCGGACTGATCTTTTAGCTCAGGTCTCTAGAGGCGCTGAAAACCTCGATGATTTAGACCTTAACCCTATCCTGGCGCGCGTTGATAACTCAGCCGTGGAAGATAGCCGCCGCATGCGGATTGAAGTGCCCGACACGCTAGATACACAAATCGTAGCAGATGCTGGGCAGCTTTTCGAACGTGGCGAGAAAACGAACCTGACCTATTCGGTCCAAAATACACACCGCGCTGTCGGCACACGCACAAGCTCTCATATCTATCAAAACTTTGGCGCTAAAGGATTACCAGATGGTCAACTGACCGTCAGACTTCGCGGGTCTGCGGGGCAATCGCTAGGGGCCTTTGGCATGCATGGTTTGCGTATTATTGTCGATGGAGACGCCAATGATTATGTCGGTAAAGGCCTATCTGGCGCAGAGATTATAGTCTCTCCTCAAGGCCGAACACCAATTGATGGGCATGATAGCGCGATTATTGGTAACACCTGCCTTTACGGCGCGACCAAAGGCTCACTTATGGCGGCGGGCCGCGCAGGCGAGCGTTTTGCTGTTCGTAATTCAGGCGCTCTGACAGTTGTCGAAGGCTGCGGCACAAATGGGTGTGAATATATGACTGGCGGTACAGCCATCATCCTAGGCTCAGTTGGCGATAATTTCGGCGCAGGCATGACGGGCGGTATGGCCTATATTTACGATGAAGACGATATGTTCGAAAAAGCTGTCAATCCAGACAGTGTTGTCTGGCAACGCTTTGACTCAGAACATTATGAGGAAGACTGTAAAGACCTTATCCGCAAACACGCGGCGCAAACAGGGTCAGACTTTTCCAAAAAACTTCTCAATGAATGGGACTTGGAACGTGGTAAATTCTGGCAAGTTATTCCCAAAGAAATGCTAAGCCGCTTAGATATTCCGCTCAGCCAAGCCGCGGCGGAATAATTTAATCAATAAAAAAGCGGGCTGCAAAGCCCGCTTTTGATTTTAAGGTAACAGCAGAACTCTAATGAATAACTTCCTGAGCTTCCATAACGATGATATTTTCACCCGTAGCCGTTTTTTGCATGTTCTTATGCGGCTTCATGGTTTGGACTGGACCTGATTGAACTGGGATTGAAAAGATGCGCGGCATCGATTGTCCATTAGCTGTATTTGCAAGAGCTTGCACATTTAAATAATGGCGTCCCGAAGATCCAACAGTCACAGAAACATCCATAACATGGCTGCTGGCCGATGACATATCAAAGCTAGCCCGTGATGAAGATGGAAAGACCTGAACATCGCCTTCGCCGCGAATATCAACACTCATAATGCCTGTTTCATATGACTCGTCTAATGTCAGTTGAAAAACAGCCGTTTCGCCCGGCGCTAAATCTTTTGGCAAGTTATGCGTGTAGCTAATGCCCGCCCCAGGTTTAAGATAATTATGCGGCTTGGATGATTTAACATTATTGGCGCTATGATGATGAGGCGCACTTGTCTTTACAGTTGCGTGATTACTCTGACTTGGTTTTGCCGAGCAGGAAGCGCTGACCAGTAAAGCCCCCGCAATTATGTTTAAAGCGACTAATTTTTGGATATTCATATTAATCTCCACCTACCGTGTAATCGTAAAGTCATAGCAGGTATTACCTTCATTGAAATCATAGGCGTCAATGATGTGTTGCCCAGTATTTGTAAAATTAACATTACCTGTTTCAACATTAACAGTGCCTGAATCGGCGATACCTAAAAGTGTCCCATTTCTGAATACACGAAAATCTGGATCGGTATTTGTTGAACCAGATGTTCGCTGAACTCTTAATGTATGCACCCCTGGAGATGTAATATTAAACGTAACATAAACACGGTTTCCAAGTTTATTACCTGTACCGTTCGTCGTCACGGAGCATATTTCAACCGCGTTACCGCCGACAGAGGCTATTTTGTAAACGGGTAAAGAGGTCGATTCTGTCCCATTATTTGTTTCGCCTATTCCCGCGGCTCCTATACCGTTTATGGATTGCGCGGCAGACAACTCATTTACCGCAGTTGCATCCCCAGCATTATTAGAATTATATTCATCCAAGAATAAGAAGATCGTTGTGAACAATTCACTCCCTGTATAGGAGGGGCTCGTTAGCACATTATAGATAGGCGCTAAACCTGCTGAAATTGTATCCGCGGCGTCATCATCATCATCATAAATATCATAAAGAATGCTTTGCGCTGAGGCTTCATTATACCAGCCCTCATTTTGATTAATGTTATTTTCGACGTTAATAAAAAAACCGCTACCTTGCGCAGAGCCAAAGCTGTCTCGGTAAAACGGATCATCCGTCATAATGCCTGATAAAGCATTCCCGAACCCTTCACCAAGCGCAACACGGGCGTCAAGACGGTCGGCCAAACCGTGTGGACCACCGATTGAATCAGAGCGTGATAATTGGTCTTCGAAATAATGTCCCCATTCATGGATGACAACATGTTCGTCATATTCATCTGTATCATTATTAGCGTCACCTAAAATAAGAACGCGTCGATCGCCATTGGATGACGTCACATAGGATGATGTTCCAATATCTCCTGTGGCAATGTTAAAAGTCGTTGATGACCGATTATTAGTACTCCAACTAAAGTCTATAGCTGGAAAAACAACATCAGGATCAACGGCGACTATCCTCTGCATACTTTCATAGATAGGCGCCAATATGGCAAAAGGAGCCGCAGCTCTCGTTGATGTGTAGCTACTCCCACCCCATCCAGATGAAGCATTTAAATTTCGCGTCGTATCAGTTGTACCAGAATTTGCGAGAGCCCCCTGAAGCACATAAGGCGCATCACCGCTTGTATTATCGATGACGCGGACATTCCATTGGGCTCCGCTGGTTTGAACCAATTCTGCTTTGACCCGAATACGTACATCCGTATTAGGATCCACTTGAAGACTATAACCCCCTGCAGAATCCGATACAGTGGATTCGATAACAGTCCCTGCACTATTTAGAGCTTCTACCGTCAGACCCGGCGCGGGGTCCTGCGTAATAGAATTATAATTCAGCGCACTTGAGCTTGTGTTAAACGGCACATGATCAAAGGTAATACTTCCGCTTATTGTCACGGCCGGCGGCGGCGGCGTGACTGTAACTGTTAACTCAGCTGTTCCCTCATTACCCGATCCATCACTGGCAGTTGCTGTACAAAGAACATCCATATTTTCTGTCACTAATGGTGCTGTAAAGGTATTATCTGCAAAACTCCCACCATTTGTACATGTGACGGTTGGCCCAGACATTACAGCCACGTTATCTGTAACTGTTAAGGTTGAAATTGCTGTGTTGCCTGATGAAACAGATAAAATCTCTGGACTGAATGCAAGGGTTGGAGCCGTTGTATCTGGCGAAATATTAACAGTTAAAGCGGCTGTCGTTTCATTTCCAGCGGCGTCACTGACAGTCGCTGTACAGTCACTCGTTGTCGCTGATGTTACGACAGGCGCTGTAAATGTACCCCCTGAAAAGGCGCCGCCATTTGTACATGTAATGGCTGGTCCTGATGCCACGCCGACATTATCCGAAACCGATAGGGTAGATAAACCCGTGCCTCCACCAATTACAGAAAGTGTCGTTGGGCTGAAAGAGGCGACAGGCGCCGTATCATCAACAATCGGAGTAACTGTGACAGTTAAACTATCTGAAGCCGAATTCCCAGCAGCATCGCTGACCGTCACTGTACATACAACAGTTGTATCGATGGTCACATCAGGGGCGGTAAAAGTACTCCCCGAAAAACTTCCGCCATTTGTACATGAAAATGTTGGGCCTGATGTTATGCCAACATTATCCGAACTCGTCACAGTCGAAGCCCCTGTTTGACCAGAAGTAAGTGAAAGGCTGGTCTGACTAAAAGACACTGTTGGGGCTGTTGTATCCACAACTGGCGGCGGTGGAGGCGTAACGGTTCCACTTGATGAGGACCCGCCTCCCCCGCAAGCCGTCAGACCCAAGGCCAACATCGCAATAGCGCTCGTTTGTAATGTTTTCTGTGTAAACAACAGTAATCTCCCGTCAGTCAGTAAGCTTTGTTACTGTGCTGATAATGAACTTAGTCTTAAATCTAGATTTTATATGTAATGCACAAGGTTCCAACTGCTAATGTGATTATCACAATCACACATCACTTTTACGTCATTTCACTTTAAGCCATTCTTGCAAACAAAGAAAAAGCGGCCTCAAAGCCGCTTAAATATTTTAGATTTCAGGTTATAAAGAGCCGTTAAACAGCGGCCTTAATAGCATCAACCAAATCTGTTTTTTCCCAGCTAAATCCGCCGTCACCATCTGGCGTGCGGCCAAAGTGGCCATAGGCCGCAGTACGCGCATATATCGCTTGGTTCAGATTCAGGTGCGAGCGAATACCACGCGGCGTCAAGCTCATGATAGTTGGAAGAACTTCCTCTAAACGCGCTGCAAGCTTTGCATGTTTGCTATCAAGCTCAACATATATTGATGTCGGCTCGGCCACACCAATCGCGTAAGAAAGCTGGATATTGGCCCAATCCACGAGACCAGAAGCCACAATATTTTTAGCCAAGTAACGAGACGCATAAGCGGCGCTACGGTCAACCTTTGTCGGATCTTTACCTGAAAACGCGCCGCCGCCGTGAGGTGCCATACCGCCATAGGTATCCACAATGATCTTACGGCCTGTGAGGCCTGCATCGCCATCAGGGCCGCCAATGACGAATTTACCTGTTGGGTTGATGTGAAAAACTGTGTCTTTTGTAATCCAACCGTCAGGCATAACCTCTTTAATGTAAGGCATTACGATGTCAGAAATATTAGCCGAGCTAAGACCATCTGCGTGTTGTGTCGAGACAACAATCGCGGAAGCCGCGACAGGTTTCCCGTCTTCATAACGCACAGACACCTGAGACTTGGCATCGGGCTCAAGACCTCTTTCCGCCCCTGAATGACGTACCTCAGCCAAACGTTCGAGAATTTTATGCGAATAATAAATCGGAGCCGGCATAAGCGCGCCTTCGACTTCGGTACTGGCATAGCCAAACATAATCCCTTGGTCACCCGCGCCTTGTTCAGTGTGAAGCCCTGTGCCTTCATCAACGCCGGCGGCAATATCTACGGACTGAGCGTGCAATAGAACCTCAACATCAGCGTGCGCATGATGGAAGCCCGATTGCTCATAACCGATATCTTTAATGGCAGCGCGAGCGACAGCTTCGATTTCATCTTTGGACACATCCTTGCCGCGCGTTTCACCCGCAATAACAACTTTATTCGTTGTCGTTAGCGTTTCAGCGGCAACACGGACATCCCAAGGGGACATGCCAGCGGCGACAGATTTACGAAAATAAAGATCAACAATTTCATCCGAAATACGGTCAGAAACTTTATCTGGATGGCCTTCTGAAACGGATTCAGATGTGAAGTAGTAAGTTTGACGTCCCATTTTAAAGGCTCCTAGTAACGATAATGCTCAGGCTTATAAGGGCCTTCTTGTTTCACCCCGATATAATCGGCTTGTTCTTTTGACATTTCAGTCAATTTCACGCCGATTTTTTCAAGATGCAAACGCGCAACTTTTTCATCCAAATGCTTAGGCAGCATATAGACTTTATTTTCATATTTTTTCTTGGATGCCTTGCTGTCTTCCCACAGTTCGATTTGCGCCAAGACCTGATTTGTGAACGAGGCTGACATCACGAAGGATGGGTGACCTGTGGCATTTCCTAAGTTCAAAAGACGACCTTGAGATAAGAGAATCATGCGGTTGCCTTTGGGGAATGTCACCATATCGACCTGGTCTTTAATATTTGTCCATTCCATGTTTTTAAGCGCGGCAACTTGGATTTCATTGTCGAAATGACCAATGTTTCCGACAATCGCCATGTCTTTCATTTCGCGCATATGCTCAAGACGGATGACGTCTTTATTGCCAGTTGTCGTCACGAAGATATCTGCGTCGGCAACGGTGTCCTCAAGGGTTGTCACCTCAAAACCGTCCATCGCGGCTTGAAGCGCGCAAATCGGATCAATTTCAGTCACCTTAACGCGCGCGCCAGCGCCGCGAAGCGAGGCGGCTGAACCCTTACCCACATCACCGTAACCCAGGACAACGGCAGTTTTGCCAGCCATCATTGTATCTGTTGCGCGGCGGATACCATCGACAAGAGATTCTTTACAGCCATATTTATTATCGAACTTAGACTTGGTCACAGAGTCGTTCACATTGATCGCAGGGAAAGGAAGCTGGCCTTTTTCAACAAGTTCATAAAGGCGATGAACCCCTGTTGTTGTTTCTTCTGACACGCCAACGATTTGGTCGCGCATTTTTGTGAACCAACCTGGGCTTTCTTTCATGCGCGATTTGATCTGCGCGAAAATAGCCGCTTCCTCTTCTGATCCCGGCTCGCCTTCGACAAGTTCTGGCTCGCCGTTTTCAACGCGCGCGCCAAGTAGGATATAAAGCGTTGCGTCGCCGCCATCATCAAGAATGATATTTGGCCCTTCCGGAAACAAGAAGGATTTATCAAGATAATCCCAATGCTCTTCCAGCGTTTGTCCTTTGACCGCAAAGACAGGCACGCCCGCCGCCGCAATGGCCGCAGCCGCATGGTCTTGGGTCGAATAGATATTACAAGACGCCCAGCGCACATCCGCGCCCAGAGCCGTGAGCGTTTCAATCAGAACCGCCGTCTGGATGGTCATATGTAATGACCCCACAACGCGCGCGCCTTTCAGCGGCTTGCTGTCACCAAATTCTGCACGCAGAGACATAAGTCCCGGCATTTCAGTCTCGGCAATGTCGAGTTCTTTACGGCCAAAATCAGCCAGTGAGATGTCTTTGACGACGTAATCATTCGCGCTCATGTCGGAATCCTCTTTCTATCTGGGGAGGGAAGCTATTTTGCGCTCCTTTAAGCCTCAGAATGAAAGACGTCAACACCATATAACGATATCGTTATATGTTTATAATTCCTCTTTATATCATGACTCCAAGAGCCCCTCAAATTCGCTCATAAACGCAGCGATTTTTTGACTATCCAAAGCATCGGCGTGAGGCGGGCCAAATCGGCCGCGATCATTATCATAATATTGCCCGCTCTTATCAGCGAATTCCGCCTCCAGAGCGAGGCGCACCAATATGTCCGAGCCAATTCGGATATCTTTACCTTCGGAGCCATAGGCCTCTTTGACCATTTTCGTGCCCAATAACGAGGCGGGCTTCACCGCAATCACAGCGGGGCCGTCAGGCAGGGCGGCGGCCATATGGGCCGACCACATGGTGATGGCGAGCTTGCTTTGGGCGTAAGCCATGCTCTCTGACAGGGGCGTGTGTCCTGTCATCGCTTTCATATCTACTGGCATTTGCGCCGCCGAAGACAGATTAAGTATGCGCCCTGTTTTAGGGATGATGGGCAGAAGCCCTTGCGCCAAGACATAAGGCGCGAGCGTATTGACGACAAAGCGTAAATCCATCCCATTGGGCGCTTTAGCCATCGGCGCTTTAAACACCCCCGCATTATTGATCAGAACATCAAGGCTCGGATGCGCCGCCATGATGGCCTCTGCCATCTGGGTGGTTTCTTTGAGATCAGATAAATCGGCAATGAACGACGGAGCCCCCGCCAATTCAGGATGAACAGTCTTTATCGTCGCCAGTTTTTCCGCGCTGCGCCCATGTAAGATAACTTCATGTCCCTTGGACGCTAAAACCTTCGACGCCTGTAACCCAATCCCATCCGTCGAGCCCGTCATTAAAATCGTTTTTTTAGACATGCGCTACTCTTTCATCATCTACATTTAGCCTGTAGATATAGTCTGGGCGTTTAAGTAAGGCGGATAAGTCCCATAAACAAGGAGAGGCATAAACAAAAAGGGGGGCGCGGCCTGCTCGTTTGGACTCCCAGTGTAATTCACGAAGTGAAATACACAACCCAATGCATTTTCTCCCACTCAGTGTAATTCACGTAGTGAAATACACGAACCAGCAATTTGCTTATTTAAGAGAGGTAAACATTGAAAGTGAGGCCCACATGTCTCAGCTATCAACACCGCTCCCGGCAAATTGCACGAGCTCAGCCGCGCAGTCTCTGTCTAGCAAATCAAAGCTGAACAAAGCCCGTCAATTTGGGCTAAAATCCGTTAAGATGGATTCATCATAAATATTCATTTAACGGCGTTTATCAGGATCGGATTTCCAGATGACATAAGAATAAATCAAAGAGAACAAAACAACTGCGATTATACTCACAGTCATAACCACGAAAGCTATTTGCGGCATAAGGAGCGCCGAGATAATCGACACGAGGCCCGCTAACACAAAGGCTCTCGCCCCTAACCGGTGTGTTTTTTCCCAAGATAATTCAGAGGATAAGGTCCAAGGCGTACGTATCCCGAGCATAAAATTCTGCCGGACTTTACTTAAGACATTTCCAATCCCGATAAAGAGTAATGAGATACTCGCCACAACAATTCTCGGAGACGCGCCTATCATAGCTCTATCCGGTGACGTGTAGGCAAAGGCGATCAACGCCCCGACGAGCACCATAAACCCGACCGTCAACATCCAGACCGTGTGATAGGCGCGGCGGCTATCTTCCAAATTTTGGCGTAAGGGTTCTATTTTGGGTAAGGCATAAAACAGACCAGCCATAAAGATCGTCATAAGGGGGAATATTAAAAGATTAAGTCCTACCATAGTGCGAGAGCCAAAACCATCCGCCTGACCTTGCGCGTTCCAATGAATGGGATATTCGGCCAGATCAGGTAAATTAATCCACGCATAGGCACTGAAAGCCGCCGATATCAAAATACAAAATAAACTAAAAATAACTGGTGTGCGGGTCATATTATCTCTCCTTATCTATTCCGAATAAATCCATAATGGCGCTGAGAATATCTTCGGCGACACTGACATTCAGATGATAATAAATGTGATTGCCCGACCGTTTAGCGTAGATCAGATCAGCCTCTTTGAGCACCGTAAAATGGGCGGACAAGCTCGGCTTGGACATCTCATAGGCGGCGGCTAAATCTCCTGCGCTTTGCGGCCCAGCGCGCAGGCGCTTGAGAATATCCCGCCGAACAGGATGGGCAATCGCTTTGTAAACATCGCTATTTAGCATATATTCTAATTAGAATAATAACTAAATAGAGTCAAGCCGCATCGTTGTCGTCCGCTACAGCCCCCTTCCCCAGCACCTTTGGCTCCGCGCCCCGTTAAGGGACGCAGAGTATTGTAAAGTATAATTGTGTTCGCCGAGGTGGACCTAATCCGGCGGGACATCAATGGTGGATGATTGGGTTTGGGATGTGAGGGCTTCACTTTGTAAGCTCGCTATATAACCCACCGCCTCTACATCTAAATCTTCGGCCTCCATCTCGGCGTCTATCTTTTGCGCCGCGTAAAACTCAGCAGGATAAAGCGCGATGGGGTCAAGGTCTGAGTAATAGACTTTGGGGCCGCGCTCTTTGACGGTTCGATTGTGACGCGGCTCGGTTTCCTGTTGAGCTTTGAGCGCTACTCTCTTGAGTGGTGCAAGACGGAACTCGCCCTCTTGGTCGACTTTCACGCGGTCCACCAGCGTATTGGGGCCAAAGCCGTCATAGCTTGGGGCGTCAAAACCACGGCGTTTAAATTTATCACGGCAGGCCTGTTGAAAGCGCTTGCGGAATAAGGCGAGCTTGGCCTTTTTAAGGTTCGCCGCGCGGGCTAGGCGTTGCGCCTCACTCGGATATGTGCGCGGCTCATAGGAAGGCCAGCCGCCTAACATAGCGTCCATCGCCTCTCGCCGCTTCGCCATAATCCGCTCCCACCGTTCAAGCACAGCTATCCCGCCCAAATCCC
>CAYYMI010000022.1:0-41250 GCA_964472905.1 uncultured Hellea sp.
CGCCCGGCTTACGCACAGAGACATTCACATCAGCGCGAAGGTTGCCCTTCTCCATATCCCCGTCGCAGGTGCCGAGTGCGCGAACAATCCCGCGTAGCTTTTCAACATAGGCCGAGGCCTCTTCGGGTGAGCGCATATCGGGCTTGGAGACAATCTCCATCAGCGCCACGCCGCAGCGGTTCAAATCCACATAAGTCTCATCAGGGGAGAGATCATGGACGGACTTGCCCGCGTCTTGCTCCAGATGAAGACGCTCAATCCCGACAGTAACAGGCTCAAGCGTATTGCCGTCCGCGTCAATGGGGAGCACTTCAATCTCGCCCTCACCTACAATCGGATGCTCAAATTGCGAAATTTGATAGCCTTGGGGCAGATCGACATAGAAATAGTTCTTGCGATCAAAGCGGGAGAAGAGATTGATTTTCGCGTTCAGGCCAAGACCTGTCTTTACCGCTTGTTCAACACAAAACTCATTCACGACAGGCAGCATACCTGGCATACCCGCATCGACGAGTGACACTTGACTGTTCGGTTCAGAACCATATTCCGTGGAGGAGCCCGAAAAGAGCTTGGAGTTACTCGCGACTTGGGCATGGACTTCAAGGCCAATAATAACCTCCCAATCCCCGCTCTCGCCTTTAATATAATCGCGTGGGTCACCGACCCGTTTAGCTGTGAACATATCTTTTCCTAGTTCGGTTATTCTACTCTGACATTCAATGTGAATATTCCGTGCCAAGGGTCAGCCTTCATGCACTCAAATACCTTGATTTTATAGTCACCCTTGATTGTCGGCGAAACAGTTTTATTGCCGTTGCAGCCCGCATCCATATCCGTGACATCATCGCCATTGGGCGCAACTATATTCAGCGTAATACGCTGCTCACCAGCATCTACCTGCTTGATCATCATGGTCTGACCATGTCCAACGGCAATGACATATGACAGCTCTTGGTCAAACCCGTTGAGCTCCCCAATGACATTGGCCTGAATTGCACCCTTATCAAATATGATGCGCGTATCAGATTTGTCTGTTTGTGGGCTGGCGGAACATGCCGTCAAAATTACTAGAGTGGAAAGGGATATGATTTTACTCTGACAAACGGGGAACATTGTCTCTTACCTCTACAGCTCAACCAGAACTTCAAATCCGCCATAAATCATGCGTTTGCCGTCAAAAGGCATCTTCATGGCTTCCTCACCCATCGTTTCCATCTCGGCAAAGATTTTTTCATTGCCAGCCTCCCGCGTAGCTTTGTCCGGCCAGAACACCCAAGAGAAGATAATGGTTTCATCTTCTTTGGCCTTAACAGCCTTAAAGAAATCGGTTGTCTCGCCTGTCGGAACATCATCGCCCCAAGCTTCGATAACCTGCAACGCCCCATGCTTTATAAATAATTGGTCTATCGTTTCACCATGCTGGCGAAATTTTTCCTTATTCGCCGTCGGCACCGCCGCTACAAATCCATCTATATAAGCCATATTTTATTCCTCGCTTTTGCTAGCTCCACCACGTCTCTGGCTTAGCCGTAAATCCAGCCGCTTTCTCAAGCGCGCTGGCGGCGGCGAAGACTGTGTCTTCATCCAGCGCTTTGCCGATGATTTGGAGGCCGAGTGGCAGGCCGTCATTATCGAGTCCCGCTGGGACAGAAATTCCGGGTAATCCCGCCAAGTTAGTCGTGACGGTGAAAATATCGTTGAGATACATTTGAACGGGATCATTGACTTTACGGCCCACCGCAAAGGCTGCGCTTGGCGCTGTTGGCGTTAGGATAGCGTCGCATGATTGCCAAGCCTTTTCGAAATCCTCTACAATGCGTGTGCGGACTTTCTGCGCGCGCAGGTAATAGGCATCGTAATAGCCTGCTGAGAGCACATAGGTTCCAATCATGATACGGCGGCGCACTTCGTCGCCAAAGCCTTCTGTCCGCGTGCGGTCATACGTATCATTTAGATCTTTGCCGTCCACGCGCAAGCCGTAACGCATGCCGTCATAGCGCGCCAAATTCGATGACGCTTCAGCAGGGGCGACAACGTAATAAGCGGGTAGCGCATATTTCGTATGAGGGAGCGTGATGGGGACGATTTCGGCCCCCGCATCCTTCATCATCTCGACGCCCTTATCCCAAAGCGATTGAATTTCAGGCGGCATGCCGTCAATGGAATATTCTTTGGGGATACCAATGCGCATGCCTTTGACAGACTTGCCGCAGCTATCCGACCATTTTGGGACATTCATATTCAGCGAT
Organism: uncultured Hellea sp.; assembly: GCA_964472905.1. GTDB lineage: Bacteria > Pseudomonadota > Alphaproteobacteria > Caulobacterales > Maricaulaceae > Hellea. The sequence goes on from CAYYMI010000022.1 coordinate 2,250, forward strand.
GTGGAATCCTTGGCATCGTAACCCGCCATGCTCTCGAGCAATATCGCCGCGTCTTTCACGGTCTTGGCGATTGGGCCCGCTTGGTCGAGCGAACTGGCAAAGGCCACTGTGCCCCAGCGTGAACATCGGCCATAGGTCGGCTTAATACCGACAGTCCCTGTGAAACTCGCGGGTTGACGTATAGAGCCGCCCGTATCAGTTGCTGTCGCACCAAGGCATAAATCAGCCGCCACCGCCGCCGCAGAGCCGCCAGAGGAACCACCGGGGACAAGGTCTTCACCTTTGCGCCACGGATTAATCACAGGGCCGTAAGCGGAGGTTTCATTGGAAGAGCCCATCGCGAATTCATCGAGATTAAGTTTGCCAAGCATCACCATGCCGTCGGCTTTCATATTGGCCGTGACCGTACTTTCATAAGTCGGGGCAAATTCGCCGAGAATTTTCGAGCCTGCACAAGTTTTCACGCCTTCGGTACAAAAGAGATCTTTGACGCCAATTGGCGCGCCTTCGAGTAATCCGGCGTCACCTTTAGAACGGCGCGCATCCGACGCTTTAGCTTGCTCTAATGCGAGATCATGGGTGTCGGTGATAAAGGCATTGAGTTTGCCCGCCCCTTTGCAAGCGTCCACATGGGCCTGAGTTAATTCTACGGAACTAAATTCGCCTTTGGCCATACCGCCAAGCGCCGCTTCGAGTGTAAGTTTTGTAAGATCAGACATACCCTACTCCACACTTCTTGGGACAACGAAAAATCCATCGTCTTTCTTAGGGGCATTTTTCAAAATCTCATCTCGCTTACCACCATCTGAAATCTCATCCTTACGCATGGGCGCGGCCATATCGACAGCAGATGTCATAGGTTCCACACCCTCAACATCAACTTCATTGAGCTGTTCAATCCAGCCTAGAATACCGTTTAAATCATCCGCGAACGGTTGCAGGCGGTCAGCCTCGACATGAAGCCGCGAAAGGCGGGCTATTTTTTTGACGTCTTCGGCACTAACCGCGCCATTTGGCTTACTCACACGAGTCTCCATAATATACTGAACGCGCGAGTTAGCAGGGGCTGTAGCGACCTGCAAGCCTCATTAATCGTACATTGATTATGAAGACAACAAAACCGATTAGTAGAAGACAGCTACACCCTTAAATTTATTGACAATTTCCATTAATTCTCTCATTAGAATTTCCGTGTCATTCTCACGTCATGGCACGATCCTTGAAGGGGCTGAACCGACTGAGATAAATACGGGCGCAAAATGACTGATAAAATGATCGCTATTCTGGCTTTGAATTTTCTATTCGGAGCGTTCCTTCTTTGCCGAGTTGGATTCCAATTATATAAACGCAATGATATGTATCAAAGATATCAACGTGTTCCCTCCTCTGCAACTTTTCCTACGTTAACATTCGATGCCTCGCTTGGATGCTTTTTGATCGCCGTTGCTCTGGTGTTGTCTTACTAAACACGAGACAAAACACATGACCCATTTACAAGGGCCGATCATTGGTCTGAATTTGGTTTTTGCAGGATTCCTGTTTTGTAGAATTATTCTACAATTACGCAAACGCAATGACGCCATTAAAAGAAACGAACAAACGCCATCATCAACTGCCACTTCGACATTAGCCTTTGATCTAGTGCTTGGCATTTTCTTAATTGCCGTGGCCTATATGTTGGCTAACTAAAGCAATATGACACCAAAACTCGCAACCCAGATTAATAAGCGATGGTCATTTGCTTACAGTGTTTTTGTCACCCAAAGTCTGAACTCTGTATCAGGGGCTGCGTCTGATATACCGTGTAATGTCCCTGCAAAAATTGAAAGATCTTTGGCTATAGGTAAGCTAATTATCGGTCCAATCGTATGCGACTGTTCATCAAAGCCGCCTATATTACCTGTATTTCCAAAATTATTGTATAATTCGACACCCAGTGTCACTTTCGACTCGGTCTTGTAGGTCACCCTGCCCCGCGTTTGGATATTTAAGCCATCCGCTGCATTGTTTCCCAATTGCAGAGCTGTAAGGGTCAAAAATCTGGCTGACCACGCATCCGATAACTTCCACTGGTTCATCCAGTTTAACCCTAATTGCTCTGCGCGCCCTTCATCTCTTAGGCGGGCATCAAAGCGCAATCCCGTCTGATAATCTTCCTTATCATCGGTGAATTGCCAGAACAGCTCAGCCTGTAAAAAATCAAAGTCGATGTCAGAGGCATCCGTCTTGCGCGTTTGCCCTAAAATCCGCCACATAAAATTGGTGTCAATCGCCTGTTGATAATGCAGGCGCTGCGCAAACCCTGTCTGCCCCAACGCATTGTCGGGGTTAACAGCTGCGCGATATTGGAATGATCTATGCCCTTCTTTCACCACAGGGCCAAAAACACCACCTGTATTCTGAGCGAATGCAGTTTCGGAGACAATTAAGCTTCCGAAAAAGGCTAAAGCTAATTTAAATTTCATGACTACTGAATAGGTGATAAAAGCTCTGGAGCTGTTACAAGTTGACGAACGCCATGAGATTTCTTTTCATTAAAGGCATTACCTGATTTTGCCCAGGCATTGAGAGAGTTGATATCAACTTTCATACATTGCGGACGAACGCTCCATGTCACCTTTAAAGGTGAACATGTTTTTTGCGTATAGCTTGGCCCTGTTGTCGAGCCCCGGAAAACAACGGGTGTCCCTGTTCCGCTAGGTAGTGATTTAGGTTGATGTAATGCCCCCGTTTTTTGGCCCGGATAATCAAAACTTGTAAAGTCTGCAGCATTGCTATCATTGACTACCAAGAATGTCTGCGCTTCGACGCGCAAAAGCGGGTCTGTACATGTATCAGACAGGCATGACCCTAGCCCTTCACCCGGCGTGATATCACACGACGTATGCACCCAGTGGACTTCAATCGTGTCGCCTGTTTTAACTTTTCCAAAAGCCATATCGCCAGCTGGCATTTTTAGCTCAGCCTCGGTCAGGCTATCAGTATCATTACACGCATAGCCTCCATAATCAGAGTCGTTGACGAAGACAGAAAAACCGGGGCCTTTATGTTCGGCATTTGTATGGGTGTGGATGTTACACAAATTCATGGATGTGCTGCTGGGGGCCATAGGGAAATTATCTAGGTTTAGACCTGTAACAGAGGATATATCGCGAGGAGTCTGCGGGCCCATGCCTTGGCATAATTCGGAATTAGACGCCGTTTTCGTCGTCGTTTGAGTCGTTTCAGCTTTGTCGGCAGCTTTACACCCGACCAAGGCCGCCGAAGTTAAAAGTAAAAGTATCGTATTTTTCATTGTAAAAACCTATATGTGGGCAATAATATCATTCTAATTACTCATTAATCCATGATTTGGTTTGCTTAAAGATAAAAAAGAAATTTATGGCAAAATTTGATAATCCTGTCGTAAACAAACACGTTCCACGTATAGGTAATGCTTTTTCACGCGGGCTTTCAGAATTAATCCTCAAAATTATGGGTTGGAAAATAACAGGTGTTTTCCCTGAAGAGAAAAAACTTGTTTTTATCGGCGCGCCTCATACCTCAAATTGGGATCTGATCTTAGCGCTCACCGCTATGCAATCGGTTGGCCTGCGCGCCTCATGGATGATGAAGAAACAGGCCTTTTTTTGGCCTTTAGGCGGCCTGTTTAAACGGCTTGGCGGTGTGCCTATCGACCGTTCATCCGCAAACGATGTGACGACACAAATGGGCAATTGGTTTCAATCTCAAGACAAAGCTTATTTGGGGCTAACGCCAGAGGGAACACGCTCAAAAGTCCACTCTTTCAAAAAAGGTTATCTTCGTATTGCCAAAGCCGCAAATGTGCCCGTCTTTCTTGTTGGGGTGGACGCCATAAATAAATATGTTGTTCTAGATAAGCTTTGGCCATTAACAGGCGATATCGATATTGATAATCGCGACATCAAAGCCTATTACGACGCAAATTTTAAAGGCATTCGCGCGCATTTAGGTTAGGGTCTCCAGCGATGAAATATGACAATCCTCATATGAGTGAGCACTCTCCTCGGATGGGCAACAGAGTAAGCCGGGCTTTCGGCTCTTTCGCTTTAAAGATGATTGGCTGGAAGCTGAAAGGCCGAATGCCTGACGTCCCAAAATTTGTTATCATTGGTGTACCGCACACCTCGAATTGGGATGCCATTGCTGCCTCATTGGCTATGCTGGCCTCCGGTTTTAAATATACGTTCCTCATTAAGAAAGAATGGTTTTTCTGGCCTATGGGGCCACTCTTTCGCGCCCTTGGGGGTTATCCCGTTGATCGCGATAAAGGCAATAATGTTGTCGAACAAATCACTGCACTTTTTGAAAGTGAAGACAAAGTTTGCGTCGGTTTTCCGCCCGAAGGCACGCGGAGTCTTGTAGAGAAATATAAGACCGGATATTTACGCGCGGCTTATGCGGCCGAGGTTCCTGTTTTCATTTGTGCTTTTGATGGCCCTAATAAACATGTTGTGCTTGACCGTCTCTTTCCTCTGACAGGGGATTTGAAAACGGATAATGAGGCCATCAAAGCCTATGTCGATGAGAGTTGGGTGGGCATCAGACCTGAACGTCAAAAGTGAATTCCCCAACCCATAGTCTTTTAGCGCTCGCGCTTTTATCCAAAAAGGGACAGACGAAACGCAATTGGGCGATATTTGTGGGCTCTGTTATTCCTGATATAGCTATTTATATTTGGGCCCCCTATCAAAGATTTGTCAACGGCGTTGGCGGCGAAGAAATGTGGCGTAAGCTTTACTTTGAACCTCCGATGCAGAACCTTATCGCTTATTTTAATTCAATTCCTATTTACGCGGCTATGGCCCTATTGGGGTATTTCGGCCGTGCTAAACTCTGGGGTCAATTGTTGTTGGTCTTTGCTTTGGCGGCGCTCATCCATATGGCGACTGATTTACCCGTCCATGGGCATGATGCTTATCGTCATTTTTGGCCGCTTTCGGAATGGCGGTTTTACTCCCCTTTCTCTTATTATGAACAAGACTTACACGGCGCTTGGGTGAGCCTTGTTGAAGCTTTTATCGCCTTTGCTTCAATCTTTGTTGTATGGAGACGTTTTCCAAAATTATGGGTCAAAATAATTCTTGGGATATTAGCTGTTCTATATATCGCCATGCAGGTCATCTTTCGCCTTGCTGCCATTAATATCGCAAGCTAAAGGCGCGCTATGGCGATCATAGCATTAGATCAGTTACAGCAAAGCTCTGGCCCGCTTCTGGGCATAGACCCTGGCACTAAAACTTTAGGTCTCGCCATTTCTGATCGCACACGCCTCATAGCCACGCCTTTAGAAACCATTGCCCGTAAAAAATTCAGTCTCGATGCAGCTTATCTTTTAGATATTTATGATAAAAACGAGATCAGCGCGATGATCGTCGGGCTCCCCATTAATATGGATGGTAGTCATGGCCCGCGCACACAATCCATCAGAGATTTCTGTACTAATCTATTAAAGCTACGCGACCTTCCTATTTTTCTCTGGGATGAGCGTCTATCTACGATGGCTGTGACGCGCGGGATGCTTAAGGCCGATATGAGCCGCAAGAAACGTAAAGACAATGTCGATAAGCTCGCAGCCAGCTATATTTTGCAAGGCGTGTTAGATAGATTACGAAACTAACCCATCGTCTGGAAAACAGTTTCACCATCCCAGTTTTGGCAATTGGCTTTGATCATATCAAAGAGAGGCTGCACATTGGGATTAAGAACTGTCAGCTCTATCCAGCCCGCATGGCCGCGCATATAAATATACCGAGATCCAGCAGACGTAATCTCACAAGCCATCTCCATACCAACAGCTTCACATTTGGATATAGCACCATCCAAATTAGTCACCGTAAACTGCGTATGATGCGCGCCCCATATGCCCGCCTGTTTATAGGTCTGATAGGGTGATGGGCTATCGCATAAGGGTTGTATCAATTCAATTTGAACATCATCTTTATAAGCCAAACCAAGATCGATTTTAATATCAACGGTTTGTCCATCCATTGTCGCCGGCATAATCACATTGGACATGCGCATGAATGGTCCAACACCCAGGCTTGTCCATATCTTAGCCGTTTTAACCAAATCATCAGTGAGATAACCAAGCTGCGTTATAGGCCCTAAACCCCTCACTGCTCTCTCACCCTTAAAACGCCTTGCCGCGTACCAACCCATGTATCGCCATTAGGCGCTATCGCGATGCTGGCCCAATTATTATTAAAGGCTTCCCCCGTTCCAGTTGGAACGCGGATAACTTCTTTGCCAGTTTCAAAATCCAGTCCCACAAGAGACCAGAGACGATCGCCATTTTCTAGCAAATCAAAACTATAGAAATAAGCAATCCCATTTCCGAGGGAGAGCTTGGGCACAACGGACGGTACCTTTAACTTATTGGTCCAAATCGTATCACATCCGCTTTCATCTTCGCGCACATCGACCCGAACAACACCGCCTTCAACATCATTATAATCTTTTTGTATCATTGAATTTGTATAGCCAGAATTATTTTCTAGAACGATGGAGCGGCCATAAGCGATCATGGAATTATCCGTCACGCTCGCCCCTTTAGTAAAAACAGGCACCTTGCAGATAACACGCTCTTCACCGTCTGCTAAGGCGCCCCGCCGCGCGACATAGATATTCATGTGGTCATCGGCATTATCTGTAAAGGTCAGATAATTTTCACCAAACAAACTCGGCGATGTCCCGCTACCCTGATTGATAGACCCAACCTTACGCCCTGATCCACGGTCATAGGACACACGCCATTGCGTGGTCGGCATACCGTCCTTAAGTTTCATGTGATACATGGCGTGGTCAGACACGATATAAGTTCCGTCTTCATCCAGCGCGAATGAGTTTTGAATTTCTTCACCGCCAAGATCCGTCATAACAACATGGCCTGAGCTCGGGTCAAGTGAGCCGACCCGTCCCTTGCGCGTCACCCACCAAAGCAAACCATTATAATTGGGCATAACCGTTGTGATGCCGTCGCATTCTCCGGACGGATTCAGGTTGTTCCAGTGATAGCAATCATTAGGAACATAATCCGCCATATCCCAACTATCAGTTTCGCGGAATTGCCACTCTCCGTCTTCCAGTTGCTCGGCTTTAATACGGCGAATACGCTGCTTAGCATCAGCCAGAACAGCGCGATCTTCATTATCCAGATAAAGATAGGCCCCGCCTGAGGTGTCTGTAAAAATAATATCTGTATCGCGTTTAACCATGGCTTCAAATGTTGAAGGCCGCATAGGCAGGTCATATTGCGCGAGCATTTCCAGACTGTCTTTATCCAGAAGCTGTAACCGGAAACTCGTAAATCCGCCGCAGAGTATCAGCGGATGCCCTTCTTTGATAAAGGTGAAAGTCGCGCATTGGCGAGCGGCTTTCCCGCCAGCGCGGCGCGTGGTGACCTCGACATTTTTTGAAAATACGGCGCGAGCAGGATGGACATCATTTTCCCAGCTGCCCGCATGCATAGCGCTACTATCCGTCACCGCCATATGGGGATGTTGAGGCTCACCAGACGGTAGCAGAGTTTGAGGCGAAAAGTTTGGATCAAGCGTAACGCTAAGATCAACATCTTCGGTACTCATGGTTAAAGGCGTTACCGCCGCAACCTCATGATCCATGCGCCATTTTATAAAATTCAAAGCCGCTATCAGCAGGACAGCTATTACGATGACCGCCTTTAAGATGAATTTAAAAAACCCCTTCATAACTACCTTATGGCGGCAATCCTTCTGGCGCTCCGGGTAGGACGGGTTGGAAATAACCCGCGCCCCATCCGCCATCAACGGCAAGCTCGGCGCCTGTGATATAACTCGCTTCATCACTTGCAAGGAAAAGCGAGGCATTCGCAATTTCATTGGGCTCGCCAATGCGCTGTAAGGGGACGCGGCAAAAGGCTTGTGATAACTGCTCAGCGGGCAGTCCGCGGGCATTGCCCATAGGCGTGTTCACGCCGCCGGGATGCACAGAATTCACGCGTATGCCCGATGTTCCCAACTCATAGGCCAAAGATTTCGTAAGGCCGCGAAGGGCCCATTTACTGGCGGTGTAAAGCGTCAGGCCGTTACACCCTCTAAGACCATCAACAGAGCTGATATTGACAATAGAACCTTTTCCGGCCTCTTTCATAACTGGCGCAACATGTTTCGCGCCCAACATAGGACCAACAGTATTCACCCCTAATATTTTATCTGCGTCAGCAGGATTGAAATGTTCAATCGGCGTAAAATGTACAAGTCCAGCATTATTGACGAGAGCGTCAATAGTGCCAAACTTGTCCCGGACAGCGCCGACGAAGCTCTCCCAATTGGAATCATCTGAGACATCTAATTTTTGAAAAAAGGCAGTCTTGCCAATATCTTTTGCAACGGCTTCACCTTCTTCGGTCATAACATCACCAAGGGCGACTTTTGCGCCTTCTGCTGCAAAGAGATGGGCTGTTGCTTCGCCCATACCCCTCGCCGCGCCTGTGATAATACAGACTTTATCTTCGAGACGTCCTTTAGCCATTACATAGCCACCGCAGGGTCGTTTTCATCCAGATCAACATAGAACTGACGGAAATATTTACGCCAGGCTAAAATAGGGCCATCTCCATCGCAGAGTAGTGGCTTTGGACGATATTTTTTATTATCCCATACAATCAAATCAACGGATTCAAATCCCGCAGAATCTTCACCTTCGGCTTCTCCAATCGAATGTTCATAAAGATGCTGACCAATAGCCGCTTCTTTTGAACCTTCTGGATATTTCTTCCACTTAAACATCATGCGCACGCGGGACATTTCTTCATCCACTGGCGCAGGCATGGCATACATCAGCATACTAACACCGTCTTTACTATGTCGGTTAGGGGCAAGGCCAGGACCATGACTTTCACCAACAATATAACCCTCCATGATGTCATAATGCCATATATGACGGTCTGCTTTGGCCGCCACTGACGGAATAATCGGCGCGCCATGTAAGAATTTTAAATGCGGCGTATCAACGGAGTTTTCGCCCATCTCCTGAATGCATGTTCCAATATCCCATGAGTGAAATTTTGTTTCGACATGATCGTCAGGGTTTTCAAACTCTTCGTGTTCGGGCAGCTCCCATTTTGGCTCTTCGCCTTTGGGATGATACCATGCCCAAATAGCGCCGTATTTTTCAACCACTGGCAAAGCTTTCAGAATAGCTTTTTTACGAGCAACACCCGGCATCACTTTGCCGTAAGGAATTTTCTTACACCATCCTTCAGAATCAAATTCCCAATTATGGAAGGGGCATTGAATATTATTACCAACGACTTTACCGCCATGCCCCAAATGCGCGCCAAGATGCGGACAGAACGGGTCCGTCATGCCTACAGAACCATCTTCGCCGCGAAAGAGAACCCATTCTTTACCGAACATTTTCTCAATCTTGATATCGCCCTGTTTAAGCTCATGCGAAAAATGCACACAGAACCACCCATAAGGAATTGGGAATGGGCAGCGTTCGAGTTCATCACCTGTTTGAATGTGATCTGGATTTAGAGGTGCGTTCATATCGGTCTCCCTTTTTGTCTAATTTTAAGCTTCTAAAATTTCTGGAATAAGTGTTTTGGCAGGATAGCGCTCGCCCTTAACTTTAACGGCAAAGCTCATGGCAGGTCCCGGAGTTGGGGCTGATTTGGTTTTTAAAACATAACCCGGCGGGTCGAGGGATAAATCAAGACGGTGGAAAACCCGTGCCATAATTACGCCCATTAAAACTTCAGCCAAATTTTGGCCCAAACAAGAATGAGGACCCCTACCGAAGGGGGCATAAACACCGGGTTTCATATGTTCACGGCGTTCTTCGTTAAACCGTTCAGGGTCAAATTTAAACGGGTCTGGGAAATACTCTTCCATGAAATGCGGGACTGATGTACCGATAAAGATCAACTCGTCTTTGGGAATTGTGTAGCCTTCAAATTCAAGATCATGATTTGTGGTTCGCATTTGCGCCACAGCAATTGGCCATAGACGCATCGCTTCTTTGAGGCACCCTTGAATGTAATCGAGCCCACGAATATCCATTTCAGTGACAGTATCTTTGGCATAAAGCGCGTCGGCTTCGGCTTGTACTTTTTCAAGCACGCCCGGCGTTTTTAAAATGCCGTAAGTCGCCGCGGCTACCGTATTGGCCACTGTATCTAATCCCGCAACATAAGGCCCAGTTAGAAGAACACTGAGGTCACGCGCCTGCACAAATTCAGGATCATCAATATGAGCCTGATAGACATCTCCCAAGAGATTATCAGGAAGCTCGCCGCTCTCAGCGTAAGCTTTGAATTGCGCGATCATCTTTTCGCCTAGTTCATCAACTCGCTTGCTTGCTTTTTTGAACTTCGGGGATTTTAACATCACTTTAGGACGAACGCGCGCAACTAAAGTATTGAGAAGAAACAGAATATTTGTTCTGATATCTTTGACATATTCAAGCGGGGCGTCACCACTCATCATCTCGCCAATCATTTGAACAATCATATATTGGAAAGCTTCGACAACAGGCACGCTTTCGCCTTGTTTCCAATCGCGCGTTATAGATTTATCGCCAATCTCCGTGAGCATATGATACTTACCCGCTGCGGCTTCGCGTGAAAATCCTTTGCGCATAATTCCGCGCATCTTGCGGTGCTCTTCTCCATCTATCTGGGTTAGGGTCTTAGACGCCCCAAAATGGTCGACAAAGTCTTGCCAAAATTCTTTGGAACGCAAACCGTCTCGCCCCTTCTTAGTCGACATCAATTTGGCTGATTCAACACCTGCGATACAATATTGCTTCCGTCCAAAAACATTCACGCGGTAAACAGGCCCATAGTCTCTATATGCTCGGACAAAGAACGCAGCAGGATCTTTGGCCATCTCAAAAGTACTCCCAACAAAAGGTATGCCCTTAACGTCAGGGATTTTACTAGCAGGTAGGACTGTATCTGTATGGTTAGTATCTAATTGCGCGACCATTACACCTCACCCTTAAATAAATTTGATTCTTCTTCACCGCGCTCACGCGCGATTGTTTTAAAAGACGCCAATAAAAGGCTTTGAACTTTTTGCTCAGGCGATTGCGTAAAGACAGAAAAAGCCTCTGATAAAAGCGGGAAGGCTGTTTTATCCAGTCGATCAAATTGACGCTTGGCTACAATTTCCATTGTTTCATCCTGATATTCAAACTCACGCTGACGTACCATTTCAATAGCGCCTGCAAAGGCGGCCATACCGATGACATTAAAAACTTCCATGCCAGCGCGTGGTTCAAACCCTCGAGTTTTCATAGACGTCAAGAAAGGTTCGATGAGGCGAAAATGAACCTCGAACCCGTAATCTGAATGTTGATGACTATGGATGAAGGACGGGTTTTCGGCGAGCAGTGTCTGCAAACTATAAACATATTCCAGAGACAGGTTTGACCAATGCTGTCCTGTGTCTTCAGGCAAAGACACATCGGAGAGCGAATGGACAGCTGCGGCGCGCATTAATGTTTTTCGGCTATCAAAATATTGATACAGCGTGGCTGTCCCTACATTTAGGTGCGTCGCCAATCTTTTCATGGTCAAGCCTTCGAGGCCTAATTCGACAGCGCCATCTAAAATTTCTTCGTGCGAGAGCAAACGCGGACGACCATATGCCGTTTGTTTTGCTTGATTTTTCGCTGTAGAAGAACTCATAAATACATTTCCGAACGTTGTTCGGATATTCACGCAAGCCCAAGTCGGAGTCAATGCAAAACCCGTTAAGTCATAGCGAATTTCGCGATTTAGCAAACTCGCAGCCGCCTCGAGAGTACTTTGGGCCGCAAACGCAATACCAAGCCTTAGTGATAGATTTAGCCGAAACTGAAGAGGCGTATTCAACTTGGCTCCAAGAGCTTCCCTGCCCTGTTATAGGTATTGGAGATGGTGGATTGGCCGTCGCGTGCGATATAGTTTTAAACGATAAAACCAAATTATCGAAGATTTTAACAAACATCAATCACGCCCCACTGGCCGCCATGGCCTTGGTTCAACACCTTAGAGCTACACAAAGCTTAGGCCTAACGGACACCCTCACTGCAGAAAGCTTCGCTTATGGAACGCTCCAAACTGGGCCAGAGTTCAAAACGTGGTTGGCAGGCTATGAGAAGCAAGACTTAGCAACATCAAAAAATGCTCCAATTGAGTTAAACATCGCCAATAACACTCTCTCCATTACCCTTAATCGCCCTGAAACTCGTAATGCCATTGGTGTGGAGATGCGTGACGCTCTGTGTGAAGCCTTAGAACTAGCCCTAACAGATACATCTATTTCTAAGGTTCATCTCAAAGCTTCAGGGCGAGTCTTCTCAACAGGCGGAGCGATTGAAGAATTTGGAGAGGTGTCAGACCCCACGACAGCCCATTGGGTCAGAAGCTTACGGCTCCCAGCGTGGCGGCTCGAGCGGCTTCAGGATAAATTGGATATACATATCAACGGCGCGGCCATTGGCGCAGGCGTAGAAATCGCCGCCTTTGCTAACAGGGTAACAGCGTCTAAAGACGCGTGGTTCCAACTCCCCGAACTTAAATATGGCCTCATACCCGGAGCTGGGGGCACGGCAAGTTTGCCCGGTCGTATTGGGCGGCAGCGCACAGCTTATATGGCGCTGTCTATGGATAAAGTACGAGCAAACACGGCCTTAGACTGGGGATTAATTGACGCCATTATAGACTAGATCTCCATCTATCCATGTGGCTTTAACCTGCACGTCATTCAAAGCCTTGCGGGCGCTTTGCCACGGCCTATCAATCAGACATAAATCTGCAGTAGCTCCAATTTCAATCTGGCGCGGAAGACCTCCTGCATCATGAGCAGGTTTGGTATAAAGCGCAAAAGCGTTTTCAGGGGATATGGCTTCGCTTTCAAAACCTGATGGACGTTTCACTGCCGCCGCCATCGCCGCCCATGGATTAGGATCGCCAAAGGGGGCGTCACTGCCCGCCGCTAGTTTCAGTCCCGCGTCTTGAAAGGCTTTCAATCGCCAGAGATGAGCATGGTCTTGTGCAGCTACATCCTTGCGGTAAGCCTCTATGCGTTCAGTAATAAAATTAGGCTGGGTCACGACTATAACGCCAAGTCGTTTCATCCAATCAATCGCGGCTTCATCTGCGATCGCCGCATGTTCAATACGGTCGCCCGCTTTTGCCCCTACCTGTTCAATTGCGGCTAATGTCAGCATAAGTTCTGCGCGCGTGACACAATGCGCGGCTATATTTCGGCCCGCAAAATGTGCCTTCCCTATCTCCAAAGCCAAGTCCTCCAAAGCCGGTAGATTATAATCATGATAGTGAAGCTTTAGCGGGCCTATCTGTTTATCCACTAAACCAGATAATTCAGCATTACCCATCACGCAGAGCTTAAGAGGGCTGGCTTTATCAAGATAGTTCTCAAACTCGGACTCACCATTGCTTGGCGTAACTTCAGTTACGCCCGTCATCCCATAGGATAAAAGACGGTTTATAAGTGGTTTTAAGTCCGGGAATTCAGACCGTTCTCTTAGTTTGAAATCACTATCTAATAACCTGCCATCATGAGGCTGGTTTAAATCATAAACCTGCATCGCTAAGCTATTTAAAATCCAGAGACGACCACTTCGATGTTGAATGCGAATAGGCTTATCTGGCCCATGAGTATCCAGCCAAGCGCGATCAATCTCACCTGCAACGCTGTGATGGTATCCAACGCCTCTTATGAAATCACCTTTGGCTTCATTTAGCGCGCGCACTAAACTGTCAGAGTCTAAAACATCCGGCGGGCCGCACGTGACCGAGGCCATGGCGGCGGCAGAAGCATTCAAATGAATATGATGATCGTGTAGCCCGGGGAGTAATGCACCGCCCTCACCTTCAAATATAACCTCATCATCATGTTCGAGATTAAGACCAACCTCACTAACAATACCTTCTGAGATGCGCACATCCACAAGCGCGCCTTTTAGATCAACATGGCGAATTAACATTGCCAAGCCGCATTATCCGCCCCTAAAGACTTCACACCTCCTATAGGCTGACGCATGTGATAAAACGGGGCTTCGTCTTTATCCGCGACAGACTGCCAGTCTTTTGCCGTCTGTCTAGGATCATCGGGTAAATCGCCCATCGCATATCGAAGCACGTCTTTCATCGACACATCAATAACGGCTCCACCACCTTGGCTCAGCATAGCCCGTATCGCCAACGCCAAATGCACCCCATTGACAGGGTCTGCAATTGCGTCACCGACAAAGCAAGGCTCACCATGGGCTAGTTCCATCACCGTAGCTAGTCCTGCGGAAATCCCAATATCATCTCCAAAGCCAATGCGGTTTTCATCTCTGCCATAAGCGGTCAAGCGCGCCCAAATTTGACCCGGTTTATGAGCGACAATATCTTCCGCCAAAATCCCTAATTGCTTTAAGGCACGCGGACGTGAGGCTTCAATCACGACATCAGCGCGAGCAATTAAATTTTTGAGTTTCCTTAAATCCGTTTCATCTCTGAAATTTAAAGCCAAGCAATCTTTACCGCTATTGAGCAAAGCATAAAAGCCCTCATGCCCAAGGCGCATCCCATCAGGCCGTGTTGGGCTTTCTATTTTTATAACTTGCGCGCCGCCCATCGCTAAAAGGCTTGACGCTAAAGGGCCTGCCCAAAGCCCGGAGAGATCAACAATAAGCGGATTAGCTTTTGGCGTCGCTATCTCATACCGCTTAATAGACACCCAACTCTCTGGCCTCGGGGGTAAATTATCTTCAGCCACAGCCAAACCAATTTCAGCTGCTCTTTCAACAAGATAGCCCGTATCCTTAAGGCGGGCTTGATCAGATATAGCACCCCAATCCTGTGCATCCCCTTCGAGCCATGCAGGAATGAGGTCCCAATCATCATCCCGTACAAGGTTAAGCGCGATGCGGCCATTGGCTGTGTCCATTAAACGCCCATATCCTCCCGCACATTGCCGTCCCTCTCGTATTGTCTCTCGCAAACGCGCCCGCTCTCCCATCAACAGAGCCCCACTTTGCGGTAAATCCGCATCTGGCATAAGCGATTGCAAAGCCATTAAAGCCCCATCGACATGACTAGCCAATAACATCGGTAACATAAGCTTTGTTGTTTGTAGCAATCCAGAGCGCTGCCATGCCAAGGCCGGATGATCTGATAAACTGGACAGTCCTTCCTGACAGCCCAAATCAGCTAAAAGCCCGTTCCCATAATTAGCGGCGTCAGGCGTCTGCAAATCCGTCTCGGATAACACGGCGCAGGAGCTTGCCTGTTTCATTATAGGGAAGTTCATCCATACGCTTTATCACGGACGGTACACGCGAGGAACGCAAATTAGCGCGAATTAATTCGCATATCTCGTCATCTGTGATATCGCCTGAACACACGACTGCCAGCCCTACGGCTTCTCCCCATTCGATGTCAGCCACAGCCACAGCGGCGACGTCTTTGACGGCGGCATGATCGCGTAGTACATCTTCAATTTCACCCGGTGATATATTCTCACCGCCGCGAACAATGACGTCATCAGCACGTCCATCAATGAACAAATACCCCCCTGCGTCCACAAAGCCGCGATCTTTGGTTAGGAACCACCCCTCATCATCAAGTTGCGAGCCAAGACCTTTATACTCGCCGCTGACTTGATCCCCACGCACCCAGACTAGGCCCGTTTCTTCTGCGCCGCATATCTCGCCCTCTTCGCTGCGTATTTGAAGCTCAATCGTCGGAATCGGGATACCTGCCGAGCTTAGCCTGCGCTGGATAGCGGGATCATCACTTTCATAGGCCATACGGTGATCATCGGGGCTAAGCATACAAATCGTGGCGCTTGTTTCCGTCAGGCCATAAGCATTGGTGAAATTTACATGAGGCAGCAAGCTCATCGCCGCTTCAATCGTCTGGCGCGGCATCTTCCCGCCGCCATAGGCAATATTACGCATCATTGGCAAATCAAGCTTATCCCCCGCATGATCGACAATACGTTGCAACATCGTCGGCACCACAAATGCATTTGTGACATTTTCTTTTTTCGCGAGCTTAATCCAATCTTCCGGCGTAAAATTCGGAAGCTGCACCATCTTTCGGCCTGCATAGGTGCTGCTTAGCACCGCAGCTATGCCTGCAATATGATAGGGCGGCACAGCGAGAAGTGAGGCTTCATCCTCGTCTGCGCTCATAAATTCAACCGTTCCGAAGATATAAGCCATGAGGTTTGCATGGCGTAAAATGGCCGATTTTGGCTCCCCCGTTGTCCCGCTCGTAAAAAGCTCAACAGCGACAGCTCCGTCTATATCAGGCGCTTCCGCCTCTATAACCTCGCTACTACCAGCTTGTAGCATTGTCAGGGGACGAATACCGTCGTGTGTCACATCTTTCTCCGTAAGGAGTAAAGCTGGCGAGATTCGGCCTAATTGCGCATCGATTTGATCTTGTGCCAATCGATAATTTAAAGGCACAAATTGCGTCCCCGCGAGAGCTGCACCGAACAGCGCGGCTGGCATAAGAGGACTATTCTCCCAAAGATAACCCACCTTCTCTCCCGCCTCGACGCGTCCAGCCACGGATTTAGCCATATCGGCAAGGTCCGCGAAACTGGCTTTACAGCCGCCAGAGACAATCGCCTCGCGATGCCCCATAGCCTCGCTCGCCATTTGCAGGATGAGATGAATGTTCATTAGTCAGAGCTTGGTAATTTCTTGGCCGCTTTAATACCTAACGGCGTTCCGTTCACAGAAACACTACCATCACCGCCGCGCGTACAGAGAAACTCCATTGTCTCCTCTTCATCGGTATAACGCTTACCCACCAATGTGCCCACATTATCACCTGAGGGCGTTCCAAGCTCAGCGGGTTCGCCAACCTGCATTGGTGTGCCGCCGCAGGTAATTTCAAGCTCCTCTGACGGAACGCGCAAAGCCATAATTTGTGTCTTGCAAACTGCGGAGGATAGCTTCGTGCCGGGTTTATAAATCTGTCCCATCTCAGGCTCCTATAATTGCGCCGGCCACGCCCGAAGCAATGAAGGCCGTTTGTGCATTTTCTATTTGATTAACCGCTGTGCCGCGCATTTGCCGCACACCTTCTGTAATATTATTTATACCATGAATATAAGCCTCGCCAATAAGCCCTCCATTCGGAGAGAGCGGCGTCGCGCCATCTAGTTCAAGATTACCGTCGGCAATATAATCCTTGGCTTCGCCCAAACCGCAATACCCAAAGCCTTCAAGTTGACGCATAACTTGCGGCGTGAAGTTATCATAAATCATCGCGACTTTGGTGTCTTTGGGGGCAATTCCGCAGCTATTGATAAGTTTCTCCGTCACGCGCAAAGACAAGTCATTGGTTAGCAAATCGCCTTCGTAAAAGTCAGAGATAATCTCATGATTAAAGAGCATAGAATATTCGGCGCCTAATATCGGAACTGGCTTTTGCCTCAGGTCTTTGGCGCGTTCCCGTGTGGTTACCAATACAGCGCATCCTCCGTCAGACTCCTGACAACAATCCAAAAGACGAAACCACGGCTCAACAATCCAGCGTGAGTTTTGATGGTCTTCCAATGTAATCGGTTTGCCATAGAAAAACGCATCAGGATTGGTCGCGGCCGCTTTGCGAAAGGTCACAGAAATTTTCCCTAAATCCTCAGAGGTAACGCCGTAAGTGTCCATGTAATGTCCGCAAGACAAAGCTTCCCACGCTGCGGGTGTTTGGGCTCCGAATGGAAAACACCATTCCATAAAGGTCGAGCTATGGGCATCGGGCGAAAGATTATGATGGGACTGCCCAAAACGATATTGGCTCCGCTCATTCATAGCCCGCCAGATAATAAAATAATCGCACAGCCCGCTCTCTACCGCATTTTTAGCATGAACGAGTGTCGCAACCGAGGCCCCCCCTCCCTGCGGCAGGCGCGTTGTAAAATTAATATCACGACACCCCATAGAGCGCATGACATCAATCTCGTCTGACTTATCAATCGCAAATGTCACTAGGCCGTCAATATCATGGGGTGAGACGCCTGCATCTTGGCACGCCATGAGGACGGCTTCAGCAGCCAGCTGTTGTTCGGAGCGCCCAGAGGCCTTGGAAAATTCTGTCTGGCCAATGCCGACGATACAAGCTTGTCGAGACTCGGCGACCATCTAAACCTCCGCCGCTCTGAAAACAGGCACGGCTTTTCCGCCCGACGTTTCCGCAAAATTGACACTTACCCGCATCCCAAATTCTGGAGCTGTTTCGCTTTCCAGATTAGACACAAAGCGCACGCCTTCATCAAGCTCAACAAGAATAATCCACGGGCTTTCTTTAAAGCCAAAACTGGCAGGGCGGACTTGCCGTGCCCATGACAGAACTTTACCCTGACCTGATAGTTTTGCTTCCGTCTTTTCTGTTGAATGGCATTGCGGGCAAATCGCGCGGGGTGGATGCCATAATTTGTCACAAGGCTCGCATTTCTGCACCACCAATTCACCGCGCTCACAGGCTTCCCAGAAAAAGGCTGAGTCAATACGTTGGATAGGATCAGGTCTCATAGTCGTTTCTTTTTTAAGGTTAGGTAACGGCTTCGCTATGCTACGCCGCTTGTAACGAAAGTTGGTCCCTCGAACCAATTTTTGGCTACAATCCCCACGGATTCTTCATTTCTTTTTGTCCAGGCAAAGGCGGATCACACAGGATGGCCGTTTCATTGGCCATCGCTAATATCTCTTCTTCGGAATAGCCAAGCTCTTCTAAAATCACTTTGGTTTGATCGCCAACAATCAACGGAGCAAATTGCATCACGGCGGGGGTATCAGACAAATCGTAAGTCGCGCCGATTTGTTCAAGTTTGCCCACATAAGGGTGATGATATTCCGTTGTCCAATTGCGCGCTTTATAATCTGTATTATCAAAAAGAGCATGAGAGGCTTCGCTATCTGATATGGCCGCAGGGACATTGGCTTTGACAAGGTCTTTCATCAGTTCCGTCGAAGATCTGGCCGCAAAGGCTGCAATTTTATTATCACCTGCTAATCCATCAAAAGCCTTTCGTTGCGTCTCATTGATCGCGGCGACCTGTATCCATTGACCATCTCCGCATTGATAGAGCCTATAATAATTACCATAGCCCGTTTGGTCGGCATTAAGACGCGGACGATCCACCGCAGACCCGTCGGGCCTCGCAACAGAATGACTTGAATTCAGCAAAGCCGCATTCACAATCGACGTATCTACAAACTGGCCTTTCCCAGTGCGCTCACGCTCCATCAAAGCATTACAAATGCCCACGGCGGTTAAAAACCCGTTCCCTGTATCCCCAAGTGATGTCAAAGACCAGAACGGGTGCGTGCCGACGCCGGCATGAAGCGCGCCGTCTTCGTGCTGAACCCCTGCAAGACAGGCGCCCGTCTGATCATTACCGGGCAGGTTCTTACGCGGGCCTTCTTCGAAGCCGCGGGAATGACAATAAATTAAGCGCGGGAACTCAGCTTTTAGACTATCATAATCCAGCCCCAATCTTTGCGTCGCGGGATAGCGCATATTATGCTGCACCACATCACAAGTCGCGATGACTTTCTTAATGGCTTCCATGCCCTTAGGATGTTTAAGCATAACCGCGAGGGATCTTTTCCCGCGGTTCGCCATATAGGCAATATGACAGCGATGCCAAAAACTATCCCACAGTGTATTCATCTTGATAACTTCAGCGCCCATATCGGAGAGGAGCTGACAGCCAAATGGCCCAGCGATCGCAAGGCCTAAATCGAGCACACGAATACCATCGAGCGGGCCTTTGCCTGTGGGTTTGGAGGGGACTTTATGAGTTTCGATTTCCGGTAGTCCCGCCCCGTAAGCTTTGACAGCTTCAGTATCAGAACCGCGCAATCGGGTTGGACCTTGGATAGTCCCTTGGCTGGTTTCAAGACGATATGTAATGCCTACCTGATTTATCGGGCCAAGCTCTGGATCATCCACTGTTGTCACACAATTATCCGCGAGTAAGAGCGGGTCAGTTAAGCTCTCCTCTAAACTACGGCAGGGTTGCATGGTCATATTGCCGACAGCAGCTGCCTGAACCCAATCATCGCAGTTAAACTTCTTAAGCGCGTCAGCGAGTATGGGCTGATAATGCGCCATAACTAATAGTTCTTCGGGGCCGATGCCGAAACGGTCTGGGTCATTTTGCACGGTTAAATCCGGTGAGGCATCCAGACTATCGCCTTTAGACGCTTCCAAAATAAAACGCGGATTTGGCACCCAATTATGTAGCCATTTCCCATCGGCGCATTGGAAATGCCCTTTGGGAGATCGGCTCCCCATAATCCATGTATTAAAGCCCTGCGCGTCAATATCTTCAGCGCGTTGCCACACACCGCTGCCACAGGCCATCGCGCCTTGCTGTAAAGACGTCGAAACCTTCTGGCCACGTCCTGTACGCTCGCGCGCAAAAAGCGCGGCGGAAATTCCTGTAAGAGCCGAGAAAAAGGCGCCTAGGCTCGGCCATTTAGAGGCCACATGTAGCGGGCCTTCACGGTTTGCGCCTTGTACATGATTGGGATCAATCTCGACTGCATCTGCAAAAGGATCTTCACTGCCTGCCATATGATTGAGCGCGCCTTCGGGCCAACCGCGCTGTTCCCACTGGAGGCCAGAGCTGGCCGCGACCAACGCGTCATAGCCCGGACGGTCATCATCCTCGCCGTAACCTGTGATGGAGCAATAAATCAACTTGGGGTTAAGCTTAGCCATAGCAGGATAATCAATACCAAGCGCCGCCGTTTTTCCGGGAGACATGCTCTCAATCAGCACATCAGCATCGGCGACGAGTTTCTTAAACAACGCAAGATCATCCTTCGCAGTCAAATCTAAAACGGCATTTTTCTTGCCGCGATGCCAGACTTTATAGCCCAGCAGACCGTCAAACGGATCGCCCGCTGGTCGCTCAATACGGGTGACATCCGCGCCGTGATCGGCGAGCAACATCCCCGTCATTGGCCCAGCGATGCCCCATGATAAATCAAGGACTTTTACCCCGCTTAAAACACCTGTCATAATCACCTTGCGAAATTTTATAAGCCGCGTTAGGGACTTTCCGAACGCTGTTCGTAAACTAAGGACAGCGCCTAGGCCGCGTCAACCCAAAAGAGGACAATTATGGCAAAACTTCTCATCACCACTGTCGATGGCGAAGATAAAACTGTGGATGCCACAACAGGTAGACCTATGATGGAAGCTTTGCAAGATGCAGGCCTTGTGGATGGCACCTGTGGAGGCGTTGCGAGCTGCGGGACGTGCCATGTTTACTTTGCCGATAAAGCAGCCGCGGGGGAGCAGACCGAAGATGAAGGGTTTATGCTCGAAGGCCTTGCCGATTTCGTCGAGATTAAAGACGGCTCCCGCCTATCCTGTCAGGTTAAAGTCACCGAGGCCCATGACGGAGTAAAAATCGAGATTGCGCCTGAAGCCTGATGTATACTGAGCTAACAGCCACGATTGATGGACTATCTCTAAAAGCAAAATCCTTTGCGCCAAAAGACGGTCATAAAAAAATAACTTTAGTGTGCCTCCCCGGCGGGGGAGCTTCAGCTGAGGTGTTTGATTTGGCGCCTGATTTTAGCTTTGTCGAGCGCATGACATCCATGGGTTACGCGGTGATGACCATAGACCATCCCGGAACGGCCACAAACCCCCTGCCCGCAGACCACCCTTTTCTAACCCCGCGGCAGTCTGCTGATTATATTGCGAAAGCCTTGAAGGGCTGGTTGGGGGGCGAATCCATCATCGGTGTTGGACATTCCATGGGCGGCATGACGACAACCCTGATTCAAGATCGCCATAAACTCTTCAAAGCGATTGGCCTATTCGGCTCCAGCGCAGGCGGTCTTGATTGGGGCCTGTCTGAGGAAGAGAAAACCTATATTGATAAACCCGATGCGTTTTCTAGGGATATTGAACACCTTACCCTTGCTAAATTTGGACAAAATTTCACGAACATCCCAAACGGACCGAGCGGAAAATCCATAACTTTTGGCGGAGAGACGCCTGAGCTAACACAAAGGCTACGCGATACATCTTGTGAGCTCTATGCGGCTGGCGGTATGATGAGCATGGTACGAGGCAGTTTTCGCAAGGAAGTCGAAGCCATAGACATTCCCATATTTTTTGCCTTTGGCGATCATGATATCGGCATCCCGCCCCAAGACGCGCCCAAAGATTATATCAACGCACCAAGCACTGAGCTGATAATATTAGAGAACACAGGCCATAATCATTTTGCCTTTAGCTCGATTGAGGCCTTGTGTGGGGACTTCGATGAGTGGGCTATAAGGTATCTCTAAACAGCCACTTTCCCAGCAATATGCGGGTGTGCCTCATAGCCAAAAATTTTCACATCCTCATATTTGAAATCATAGATCGAGGTGATGTCTTTATTCAGCTTTAAGCGCGGGAGAGGTTTGGGCGCGCGCGTAAGCTGTTCCTTCACCTGCTCAAAATGATTGGAATAAATATGCGCGTCACCAAAGGTGTGGACAAAATCTCCGACCTCTAAGCCGCAGACCTGCGCCATCATATGGGTGAGCAGCGCATAACTGGCGATATTAAACGGCACGCCGAGAAAAATATCCGCGCTGCGCTGATAGAGCTGGCAGGAAAGCTTGTTATTAGCGACATGAAACTGAAACAAACAGTGACAGGGCGGCAGGGCCATATCATCAACATCGGCAGGGTTCCACGCGCTGACAATATGGCGGCGGGAATAAGGATTGTTTTTAATCGCCTCAATCACCTTATCGACCTGATCAATCACAGCGCCATCTGGCCCTTCCCAACGTCGCCACTGCTTGCCGTAAACAGGGCCAAGATCGCCATTTTCATCCGCCCATTCATCCCAGATACGGACTTTGTTCTCTTGGAGATATTTAATATTAGTATCCCCCGCGAGGAACCAGATGAGCTCATGAACGATAGATTTTTTATGCAGCTTCTTGGTTGTCACCATCGGAAAACCGTCCGCCAGATCAAAGCGCATTTGATATCCAAACACGCCGCGCGTGCCCGTGCCCGTCCGGTCCATCCGGTCCGTGCCATTGTCCATCACATGGGATAAAAGGTCGAGATATTGCTGCATAGCTATGCCCTTAACCTGAAAAGGCGATTCGGGACAGACGTAACACGATTTAAGCCGTGGATTACGTCTTCCCATTCACACGCCCTCCGATTACAGTCGGCCCACGGAGAAGACGCATGTCAAAATTTATGTCTGATAGTGATGTTGTTGACCGGGTTCTGGGTCATGTTGCGAATAAAACAACCGATCGCGGAGACGACATTTGGCGCGAGCCCGTCGAGAATTACCGTTCGGAAGACCGTCTGGCTCAAGAGCTGGATATTTTTAAGTCTGTGCCGACGCCCTTTTGCCCCTCTATCGCGCTACCTAAAACAGGCGATTACATTGCAAAGCGCGCCGCAGGGGTCCCGCTCATTGTTGTGCGCGGGCGAGATGGTAAAGTGCGCGCTTTTAAGAATGCGTGCCGTCACCGCGGGGCAGAACTCGTGGCGGGCAAAGGCTGTGTGGGCGCTTTTATGTGCCCCTATCATGGCTGGTCTTATGGGCTCGATGGCGCGCTGCTTGGTATTCCGCATGAAGACGGTTTTCCCGATATAGATAAACTCGCCCATGGTCTCGTCGAAGTCACAGCCATCGAAACAAAGGGCATTATCTTCATCATCCAGCAAGCGCCGGAAGAAGATCATACCAAAGCTCTAGATATGCTCGGCGGCGTTCCCGATATCCTCAAATCCGATCAGATTATCTTTAGCGAGGCCGAGATCATCATCGAGGCCAATTGGAAACTCCACCTCGAGAGTTTTTTGGAGGGCTATCACATCAAAGCCGCCCATGCGAAAACCTTCTTCCCTTTTGGCTATGACAATCTAACGGTGATTGAGCATAGCGGCGCGCATTCACGGGTGACCTTCCCGTTTCAGCGTATCGAGAGCTTAGCAGATGTGCCGCCGAAAGATCGCCACGTCTCGGATAAGCTGACTTACCTCAACCATCTTTTCCCCAATGTGGTACTCGCGGAACTGTCCCATCACCGAACGCTTGCTGTGTTAGAACCGATGGGCGTGTCACAAACAAAAGTCACCGCCTATAATATGACGAAATCAACGGATAATCCTGATACGCAAGCGATCATAGAAACTGCCAAGCGCGATCTTGATTTTGTTAACGGCACAGGACAGCAAGAAGACATCGCGCTGGTCAGTGGCATACAGCGCAGCCTGCCCGCAAACGCCAATGAGGTGTTCACCTTCGGCCACTTCGAACCCGCTATTGTTCATTTTCATAAGCAGATGGCGGCGCGGATTTAGAGATTCGGCTTAAAATCGCCTCATATAAGCCTCTGGGCGTGAGGCCTTTGTCGCCCATCAATAGGTAATTTTAGTGGAATCTCCATTAAAGTTGGTAATGTTTCCGTGCAATTTCCTGATAAAATAATTTACCGCAGCTCATAAGGTGGCTTACTATAGGTTTACTTTTGTGGATTACGATTGTTGACAAAACACCACAGCACACTTATGTCTTTGAATATATTGAGGAAAATGGTGCCGCGAGGGAGAATTGAACTCCCGACCTCATCATTACCAATGATGCGCTCTACCACTGAGCTACCGCGGCTTTTCAAGGGCTTAAGGGGAATATTACTCTAAAAACTCCTAATGGTGTGACAACGGTGTCACAACATGTAATTTTCGGCCCCAAATACCCAAAATCGATGCCTAGTTCGCATGGTTTCAATCTAGCTGCAACAGCAAATTAGACTCACATTGAACCACACAGCGCCTCATCAGGATTAGCCAATGTCTTGTGTGCTATTTATGATAGATTGGTTTCAATTTATTTATTTCGCCCCTAATCGAGGGCTATTTCGCTTATATAACCCTGTTGGTTGTTCAAAATCTAAACTTAGAGGAAGCAATTTCCAGGTGGCCTCTCTCGCGGCACCCGTTTTATACGAAACCAAACTTTAACATATAAATTAAGGCTCTAAACGACTATCTTCTTCAATGGGCTTGAAAACAAAACTTGCAATTATAAGCCCGATAACGCCTACTGTGATCGCGCTATCCGCTATGTTGAAAACCCAACGAAACCCAATATCCGAAAAATCAATAAAATCAGTAACGGCACCGAATAAAGCCCTATCAATGCCATTTCCAATAGCCCCACCTATAATCAGACTAATAGAGAGACGATTAAGCCAATCTTTACTTTGCGTAAGAGCATAAACCAGAACTCCGCTCATCCCCAACGCAAAAAACGTTAACAACCAACGTTTAAGCTGTGAGTCTCCCTGTAATTGTCCCCAGCTAACACCAGGGTTACAGACAAGCGTAAAATCAAATAGATTCATGATTTCATGTTTATAGCCTGGTCTAAGATTAATTTCACAAATATTCATTGGGGCGTTGAAAGATTGAATAATTGCGTACTTACTCCACTGATCAAAGATGATTATTGTAACAGGTATAAGCAGCGCATATAACAGTAGGGTCTTCTTCATGCTTGAGGCGTGCCATGACAAATCTAATTTTGCAAGCCCTCCCCTAGGCGTAATTCCTACTGCAAACTAACAAATCTTTCATTGGCTTAAGGACAATATATAGTTACAAAGCTAAGGATTCGTGAGCTGTTAAGCTCATCTACACCTATGGGTAACTGACTTATGGTAATTTTCACCTCCAAACAACGAATGTTCGGAACTATCAGCTTTTTGGCGGCATCCATCATACTGTCCCAAGCCCCTCAAGCTCAAATTACGATTTCTGATGAACAGACGGCTCCCCAAGAAACGAATGGAGAAGACCTTACCATTGATGCCGCTGGGTCTGTCACGATAGACACAGCAGGGCCTGCGGTTACACTCAACTCAGATAATAACTTATCTAATGCTGGCGCTATTTCCATTAATAATATCGATAATGCAACTGGAGTAAGCCTAGAGGGCGGGAGTAGTCGTAGTTTTACGAATTCTGGTTCAATCAGTATTATAGAAGATTTTATAGCCACTGATACAGATGACGACGGATTCGTAGACGGTCCCTTTTCAGAAGGTTCCGGCAGAACAGGTATTTTAATTTCTGGCGCTTCCCCTTTTGAAGGTAACGTTGAACTTGCGAATACGTCAGCTATAAGTGTTGAAGGAAATGATAGCTTTGGCGTCAATTTAACGAATACCTCCATGGTTCAAAATGGATTGACAGGTAATTTATCTAACGCAGGCGCTATCTCTGTTAACGGAACAAATGCGACTGGCATCAACATCGCATCAGGCATAACCGGAAATTTCGATAATCTAGGCAATATTACAACAATAGGTGAAGGCGCACAGGCGATTAACGTCGCTGCAGACATTCAAGGCGGCTTTGTGAATGCTGGCTCAGCCATAAATACTGGTTTCAGGTTTCCCACTCGACCTGGGCTTTCAAGTGACCTGACAGGTTCAGAGATAACTATATCAGGCCGTGACCAGCTTGGCGCAGAAGACCTTCTGCAAGCGGCATCAGCCGTCAATATTGGCGCAAATGTTACCGGTGGAATTTTTCTAGAAAACAGATTCGAAAATCTACTAGATGCAGATGGTAATCCAACGACCGATGATGATGGCAATGTCGTACAAACTCTAGTCGGCACGAGTAGTATCGTACAGAACGGGTCTGCACCTGCAGTACTAATCGATGGAAATGGAACTCCAATAGTTGTTGGTCTTGTCGCGGAAATTACTGACCCTGAGAACGAAAATTTTGATCAAAGCCTACAATACGCGTTCATCAATCAAGGTAGCGTAGCCGCAAACGGCGTTTTCGATGACTTTGACGCCACAGCGGTTCAGGTCGCAAATACCACGTTACAAGGCGGATTTAACAACTCTGGCAATTTAACGTCCACCACATTTGTCAGCCCAACTGATGCCGTAGCCAACACTATTGAAGGAACTGGCCATGCCCGCGTTATTGTGTTTGGCGATTCTGCTATCGCTGACGAAATAAACAACTCCGGCATTATTATAGCGACGTCATCAGAGGCTTCAGATGCCGTTTTCTTAGATGCAGATAATCCACTTGCGCCTCGTAGTGTTTTGGCAACGGCTATTGAAATCGGTTCAGAGGCCGTTGTGAATTCCTTTCAAAACTCTGGAGGCATTAGCGCCTTACTGGTTGGCCGTGAAGGCGAAGCCGTCGCAATCCTCGATCGGTCAGGCAACCTCAACAGAATTGATAATACAGGTTCAATTATTGCACTTGGAACCAATTCTGACACGAGTGGAAATGAAGCAACTAATTTCTCATTAGTTGCAATTGATGTATCGGCTAATAGTGATGGATTTACGCTCTCTCAAACTGGGAGTGAATCCGGCGTCAATCCCGCTATTATAGGCGATATACGGCTTGGCTCAGGAAACGACACCATCACAGTTTCAGCAGGCTCGATCCTTGGAAATGTAAATTTTGGAGAAGGAAATGACACTTTATCACTATCAGGCGATAGTACTTTCGGCGGCGTCATTACGAATAGTGGGGGTCTAAATATTAATGTTAGTGATAACAGCAGACTACAAATTACTAATTCAGAAACCTTAAATGTTTCGTCCGCCAATTTTGACGGAACATCGACATACTCCCCAGTTTTGGATGGAACAGCCACAAATACATCGCCAATACTCGTTGCCGTTAATGATGGAAGCGCTCAATCAGCCAATGGGTTAGACGCTGGCGATATCAATTTTGATGATGGCGCAACTATTGCTCCATCCCTCACTAATATTGTAGGTCTCACAAATACAACATTTGCCGTCGCCAGAGCAGACAATGAGCTGACGGTTGGTGATTTGAACAGTTTAGCTTCTGTCGACGCCCCTTTCCTGTATAACACAAGTTTCGCGATTGATCCAAATGACCCCAACACCCTTTTGGTAACATTAGATCTTAGAGATCCCAATGCATCAATCGCAGAGGGTGGATTAGGTCTTGACCCCGTTCAAGCCGCTGCTTTTGGACCGGCATTTACAGCGCTAAGCTCAAACTCAAGCCTCGGTGATGCATTTGCTAATATCACTGACAGCACAGAATTCAACCAAGCCTTCAATCAAATTTTGCCAGAATTCGCAGCCGCTGCTAAACAATTTGTATTTGCGAATGTTGATGGAGCGACGGGAGCCGTCAGCAACCATCTAGACGCCACAAGACGATCGCCAGAAAAACCCGGCGGCGCGTGGTTACAAGAATTCGCATATTTTGCGGATCGAGAACTCACAGGACTATCTGAACAATATCGGGGCTCAGGCTTCGGTTTCACAGGCGGTATAGATACCGCCTGGGGGCCATTTCATGCTCTGGGTATCAATCTAGGCTTTGCATCAACTGAAATTGAAGATGTTGTCGGAATAGATGAACCCTTAGATGTCATTACTCTACAAGCTGGCCTTTATGGGGGATGGGCGAGCGGAAACCTAAGTGTCGATGCCTATGCCGGAGGCGGTTATAATGACTTTGAACAAAACCGTGAAGTTCGAATCAATACATTTTCAGGCTCTAGCCAAGCCGATAGATCTGGGACTCACATTAACGGGTCTGTACGCGCAGGTTACGACTTAGAACTTGGCGATAAATTTTGGTTCCGTCCAACAGTGAGTCTTGATTACCTCAGGCTAACTGAAAACGCTTATGAAGAAACTGGAGATGCCGGCGTTGCGATAGCGGTTGACCAACGCACATCTGAAACGGGTGGTGCTGCAGCTACATTTAACTTCGGAGCAAAATTCCAAGGCAAGAGAACATGGATACGCCCATCTCTACGCGTAGGTTACAGACAAGACTTTTTTAATAGCCCAGTTTCAACAAATTTCCGCTTTGTTGGTCTCACAGGCGCAGATGGACAGATTTTCAATAGTGCAGATGCTCTTCTGCAGTCCGCCGATTTCCCTAATAACGGCATAATCCTAGGCTTCTCAGTTGCCGCAGGATCCGCCTTTAGCTCTATCGGTTTTGATTTTGATAGCGACATTCGTGACGGGTTCATTCGCCACACGGGCCGAGTCGTTATACGATTGCTCTTTTAAGTCTCTTGAATATAGAACGGCTTAAGTTCAGCCCCTATTTAAAGGGACTCCTCGAAGACCATAATCCGCCTGATGAGAATAGCGCGGAAACGACCTTAAATACATTACAAGACATAGAGCCAACATCCTATGATGCGGCCAATCAATTACTAACGCTTAAAGAAAAGTTTGCCTTGGGGTGGTGCGCTTTCGCTTTGAATAAGCAAAAAGACTTTCAGGATTTAGGTCACTTACAAAGTCGTTTCGCAGATGCCTCTATAGACGTTGCTCTTCGCATAGCCTGGCATCAAGAAACCAAAGCGCTTAAATTAAAAAGCTTACCCACAAACCCTCTAGGCATTTTTATACTGGGCTTAGGGAAATTAGGCGGAGTCGATCTTAACTTTAGTTCCGATGTAGATCTCGTTGCTTTTTATGATCCAGAGACCTTACCTATACCGGAAAATATTGGCCAAGGATATGTCGTCAATAAGATCCTTAAAACTATGAGCCAGATACTGAAACCTCGTAACAGCTCAAGGTTCGTCTGGAGAGTTGATTGGCGTTTAAGACCCGAAGCGTCATCGACCCAATTAGCCATGTCATTAGATATGGCTCAAGACTTTTACTTTTTCAGAGCGCTCCCTTGGCACCGATTGGCGCTCATGAAAGCGCGTGTCATTGCAGGCGACATAGAAGTAGGCGACAGTTTTTTAAAAACCATCACACCATTTATTTGGCGGCAAAATTTAGATTTTAGAGCTCTTGATGAATTAGCACATTTAAAATCACGTATTAATCTTGAGCATCCGGCTTTAAGGCATCAACGCGCTCAGCCAGAGCCAATTACAGACAAACTATCTGGATTTAATGTCAAACTCGGAACTGGTGGCATTCGCGAAATCGAGTTCATAGCCAATGCTCAACAACTCGTATGGGGTGGAAAACAATATGAGCTCCGAACATCTAATACACTTGAAGCCCTGTCACATCTCTCCCAATTAGGTCACATTGATAAAGACACAAGCAAGCAATTACAGAACCACTATATTGAACTGAGGCAATTGGAAAATACGATACAAATGCTCGATAATGAACAAACGCATATTGTACCTAATTCTCATGCCTCCCAAGAAAGCATTTTAGCTTTATTAGGTTATTCAAACTGGGAGATATTGAGCAAAAAAATTGAAGCTATAAGGCGTTATGTAAATACAAAATTTATTAAAATTTTTGAACATTCCGAGATTACAATTGAGCCATCAAATGAGGTAGAAGAAAAATTATCAACCCTACCTGCGGCCACATTAGGTATTGCAAAAAATTGGCTTGACGGCTTCACATCATATCAAGTTAATTCAAAAAATAATCAAAAATTTCAAAAGCTTGGAAGGAGTTTATTGATTCAAACATTTGAAACTGCCGGAGCTCCAGAAACAGCCATAAGCCAAATTGACCGCTTCCTCTCTGCCGTGTCTAGATCCGAGCAATATCTCGATCTTTTATCTCGCGATGAACAGCTTTTAAACGCCTTGATTCCACCCTTACTTCATTCACCTCATATGTCGCTTCTCTTAAAGCAGTCACCTCACATAATAGATACATTTTTGTCTCCTCAACCGCAGATCAGCACAGAGTTTATTTTTAGGTCTGACGATTATGAAATTCGGCTTGAACGTTTGCGCCGCTTCGTCAATGAAAACCTCTTCCTGCATTACACGCATTTTATGGGACAAAATGGTTCCCCTCAAATATTGCATAAAAAACTCACTCAGCTTGCAGAGATGACAGTCCAAGCCGCTTTAAATATTGTTGCAGAAGACCTTAATACTGGTCCCCTGCCAATGACTGTTCTTGGGTTGGGTAAAATGGGTACATCACGCATGTCGCCCCTGTCTGACCTAGACCTCGTTTTCATTTTTGCAAATGATACTGATATTGATTTTGCACAAAAGGTTGTTAGGCGCCTTAGAACCGTGCTCACAGCCAAATTGACCGAGGGCATTGCTTATGAGCTTGATATGCGTCTGCGTCCATCAGGGCGCTCTGGACCGCCCGCTGTTATGCTCTCCAGTTTTGAGGAGCATCACAACAGCCGCGCTTATAATTGGGAACATATTGCTCTTGCGCACTCACGCATCATCGCAGGAGATAGAAGCTTAGGCTCTGAAGTCATATCAATCAAAGACGCCGTTCTGAAAAGACCTCGTAATAAATCTCAATTTTTATCAGATTTGAACATCATGTGGCAGCGAATTTCAGATCAACGCATATCAGAAACACCTCAGTCGGTGTTTAATTCAAAACTCCGCACAGGCGGACTGATGCAAGCCGAATATAGTCAAGCCTGCGGCCTGATTTTAGGCCAAGACACATCGCCTTTAGCCGGTCCAATTTCATTTTGGTCACATACCCAATTATGGGAACGGCTTCTCGGCATGACAGATAAGCCAATAGACGACATACCAGCGTTTTATCAGGACAATATGCTGGCTCAATTTACAGGGCAAACTGTATCCAGTATTATTGAACAACAATCAAAAAACAGCCAAATTACATTGCAATATTTCGAAAATAACTTTGCCCGCCCCCAAGACATTAAAGCTGAAGAACACCGTATTATCTGGGAAGATTGATAAAGTTCTTGCTCCAAGCTTGAATTGATTCATAGTGCTTACTGATTCACTTTTTCAAACCTTATGAAAGAATAGCCGACCCTATGGCCGCATCCAAAAAGAAAGACCTTTTCGATGACAAAAAGGCGGCCGCGAGTAAGGCCTATTCAGCCAAAGACATTGAGGTCTTGGAAGGACTTGAACCTGTTCGATTGCGCCCCGGCATGTATATTGGCGGCACGGATGATCGCGCGTTACATCACCTCTTTGCAGAAGTTATTGACAACTCTATGGATGAAGCCGTAGCAGGCCATGCCTCAAGGATTGAAGTTGAACTCGACTTAGAAGGTTTTCTATCCATTACCGATAATGGCCGCGGTATTCCCGTCGACCCTCATCCCAAATACCCTAAAAAATCCGCGCTAGAAGTTATCATGACTGAGCTTCATTCTGGTGGTAAATTCAAAGGCGATGCCTATGAAACATCGGGCGGACTACACGGTGTTGGCGTCTCCGTGGTTAATGCTCTTTCCGACTTCCTTGAAGTCGAAGTGGCTAAGAATAAAAAACTCTACCGTATGCAGTTCCAACGCGGCAAACCAATTGGAAAATTAAAAGACCTTGGCGCAATAAATAACCGGCGCGGCACAAAGGTTCGGTTTCATCCTGACCCGGAAATTTTTGGCCCCAAAGCTAAATTCAAAGCAGCTAAGCTTTTCCGTATGGCGCGCGCAAAAGCTTACCTCCAACCCGGCGTAGAAATCCGCTGGAAATGCGATCCGAAACTTGTTGAAGAACTTGATATCGTTCCTCATCAAGCGGTCTTTCATTTCCCTGCAGGTCTGGCGGATTATCTCTCTGAAACGCTCGGCACCAAAGCCACAATAACGAGCCAAATTTTCGCGGGACGTTCCAAAAAAGAAAATGGACATGGCCGTGTCGAATGGGCTGTCAGCTGGACTCCAGCTGGCTTTGGTGAAGCCGACAGTTTTGTGCGTAGCTATTGTAACACAGTTCCGACAGCAGGCGGAGGCACACACGAGGCAGGCCTAAGGGCGGCCATCACCAAAGGCCTTCGCGCCTATGCCGATATAACGGGCATGGGAAAGAAGTTCTCACACGTCACACCAGATGATGTAATGTTTGGTGCTGGCGCCCTCGTCTCTTGTTTTCTCTCTAATCCTGAATTTCAAGGACAGACCAAAGACCGTCTCTCAAACTCCGAGGCCACACGCATCGTTGAGGGCGCCGTCAGAGACCCGTTTGACCATTATTTAGCCAGCTCCCCTAAAGATGCCGCAAAACTGCTTGAGTGGGCCATAGAGCGGGCTGACGAGCGCGTAAAACGCCGTAAAGCCCGGGATGTGAGACGGAAAACGGCGACGAAAAAACTCCGCCTCCCCGGAAAGCTCGCAGACTGTTCTCAAAAAGGATCCGACGACACCGAAATCTTCATCGTCGAAGGCGATTCCGCAGGGGGTTCAGCAAAACAAGCCCGCGATCGCAAAACGCAAGCCATTCTCCCTCTCAAGGGTAAAATTCTTAATGTCGAAAGCGCAACACTTGCTAAAATTCAGGCAAATGCCGAAATATCAGACCTTTGCGTCGCACTTGGTGTTGGTATTGGTAAAAAATTCGAACTAGATGATCTTCGCTATGAACGCGTGATTATCATGACCGATGCTGATGTGGATGGCGCTCATATCGCCGCGCTATTAATTACATTTTTCTATCGCTACACACCTGGCCTCATTGATGCTGGCCGCCTCTATATGGCGATGCCACCGCTTTATAAAATCACGCAAGGCAATAAAACAGAATACGCCATTGATGACGCCCATAAGGATGAACTTATCGAAACCAAATTTACAGGCCGCGGCAAGATTGATCTTGGACGATTTAAGGGTCTTGGCGAGATGAACGCGCCTCAACTCAAAGATACAACCATGAACCCTGCCACGCGTAATCTTGCGCGCATTACAATTGATGATGATAACTTGCCGAGCACTGAGGCCTTAGTTGAAACATTAATGGGGAAACGCTCTGACCTTAGATATCAATATATCCAAGAACATGCACAATTCGTGGACGATGTAGACATCTAAATCCTTACAAAAAAAAGGCCCACTTGAAGATATATTCAAGTGAGCCTTTTCAGTAATTTTATAAACTTAGGCCGTTATACGAAGCTCATTTAAGCTAGCACCGATAGCTTGAAAGGCTTTATTTAACTCCTGGGCATTTGTAGCATTAAAGAAGTTTGTATTTTCGGATGCGCAATTACGAAGCATATTCTGTGTCGGCGTGTCAGTCACTTCATAAGCGATTGTATAGACTTTGATATCTTCATCTTTGATGCGCTCACATAAGCGGCTCGTTGTACGGTCCGCATCGACGCGATTTGTTGCGTTGTGTAAGATACCATTCTTTGAGTTATGGTTTTCACCATCTGTCATCAAAATCATAACTTTATCTGTTTTATCCGCAGGAAGACTCGCAGCCTCTGTCAGAGGTTCTTGATTATTAAGCGCGCGCCATCCCCAGCTTAACCCAGCAGGTAGGTAAGTGTTACCATCGGCATTCAAAGCAGAGATTGTTTGCTTCACAGAGTTCAAATTCGCAGTTAGCGGACGAATTTCTGTTCCACATTCAGCTTGGTTGTTAAGAAGACCAGGAATACGGCGACCAGAAAACTCTGCTCTCTCATGATATGGAGCTTGACGTGAACCAACGCAGCCTTCCCAAGTCGCTCTTCGCGTCTCGGTGAATGGTTGACCAAATACTCTGTCGCATTGTTGTACCTGACGTGTCGTCGCAACACCATCACGTGATCCGTTACGTGTAACCGTAC
The DNA here is from genome assembly GCA_964472905.1 of uncultured Hellea sp. Lineage (GTDB taxonomy): Bacteria > Pseudomonadota > Alphaproteobacteria > Caulobacterales > Maricaulaceae > Hellea. Next base: position 36,822 of record CAYYMI010000022.1, read on the forward strand.
GACAATTAGACCGCGAAACAACAGTTTGTCTTTGAACTGTAAACACTTCATCTGCAGGGACGTCTAACCAGTTCGCATTTCTGCGTGATGTGCCAACATTTACATATTGTGCAAACGGAACAACTGATACCCGTAAATTTTCATTTTCAAAATCCGAAAATGTATCAACTAAGTTATTTGCCGCAGACTTAAGCGAGCTAAGCTTAGAACCTGTCATTGAAAATGTTGTATCCAGGACCATGGCAATATCGATATTGCGGTTGGAAAATTGGGCACTAGAGGTAACTTTGACATCTAAATTATCTGTACCAAAGATACCCGCAAAATGCGTGTTTATATTATTTGAAGCCACAATCGTAACGGCATCCCCATTTCTTGTAATGCTATCAAGATTAATGCGCGCTCCTCTTTGTCCAGGGTATTTTAAATCAAAATACTCTTGTGCGGCTGCCGTAAGATTTGCCTGGCCTTCAATTTCACCACGCGCTGCCAATAAAGCGATTGCATCAGTTGTATCTTGAAGACGTTGTTTAGCAGAAAATCCGTTAGACAAATCAACGGCAAGAGCAAGACCACCGATCAACACCGCCATAGTAACAGCGCCCATAATAGCAAAATTGCCTTTTTCATCCTGCTTAAACTTACTAGCAGTTGAAAGAAGTTTGGTCTTAACAAATGATTTAATCGTTTTCATGGCTTCATCTCACAAATTGTTCGGACGATGTGTCCGGATTTGCGAGAAGCGATGCATGCACTCTGCCAAGAGGGGAATTTTGTTTGAAAATAACCCAAATGGGAATTTTTATGGTTAATTACTCATTAAATCAGGTTCATTTAAACAACTCAGACCAAAACTGAAATATAATGATCTTTATTTTTCGGGTAAAATCTGGACTCGATAAGCCTTTTTGGGATCAAAAATTTGACTTGCGAGTGGTTTCAAGTCTTCAACTGTCATGTTTTGATACGTCTGTGATCGTGTGCGATGACGCTCAACGCGTTCTGGATCAGTTTGCGCTTCACTTATAACGCCCATCCAATAACCATTATTCTCAAGGCTTGTTTCAATACTTTCTAATGCAGGCTTAATGGCCCGCTCAAATAAATCCTCATCAAAGCCTCCAGTTTTAAATTCTTTGGCTATCTCATCAACCTTCGCACTTATTCTATCAATATCCTCAGGATTAAGCTCTAAAGAGACGCCAACATAACCATAATCAGGATAAGTTCTGGGGTTAAAATTAAAAGCTGATGGGGAGTAACTTGCCCCCTCTTCTTCCCTCATAACTTCTGTTAGTCGAAGCTGGAACAATTGCGATAGCATTCCCATACGGCGAGCGGTCAAAGCGTCTCGCCCATCCGGCGCAGGCCAATAAATCCTAAGCATTGCCGTATCAGATTGTCCCGCATGGCTTAGTTTTACGGGTCTGGTCGTGCCTTTTGGAAAAACAAGGTTTCGTATTTTTTCATCAGAACGCTGATGTTTCTTCAATCGTTTAGGCAAAGCCCCGAAGGTTCGCGCGACTTCCGAGATAATCTGATCTCTGTCAAAATCGCCAACAACACCGATCTCAATGGCGCTATCTTCAAGATTAGGGTCCAGCCAGTCTTCCAATCTCTTCATGTCTATATTTATTAATTCCGACTCTTTTGGAATTCCGAACCGAACATCGCCGCTTCGAATGAGACGATCAATATCCCTAGCGGCGACGCCGCCAGGCGTGCTGTCTAAGGTTGGATAAAACGAGGCGATATATTTGTCATATCGTATTTTCGCTTCCTCACGATATCCTGGAGATGTTGCATAAGCCGTCATTAGATTAAGTTGATCGCCTATATTATCTGGGACAGTTGCCCCAGATATATACATCCTCTCAGAACCAAAACTAATGGATGCCCCTACAGACTTTCCAGCCATCAAAGTCTGAATATCATCTGCGCTATGGGCCTTTAATCCTGCCAAACCCAACATGTTTGGCGCAAACCACTTAAATCCAGGCAAATCAGACGGAAAAAATAATTCCCCTGCCCCAATGGCGACGCTGAAAGAGATGACATCTTTTTGGTAAGGTGTTTTTTTCAGATTTAACCGAACATTATTATCAAAAACTATCGTTTCAAACTCAACATCTTCAACGATATCTTGTTTAGAAACCTTTCCCGATGGCCCAAAATCAGTATAAGCAAAGGCCTGCAGTTCAGTTTTATCCAGCGGTTTTACTGCGACCTCTCGGCTCGTTTTATATGCCTCCAAGAGAGTATTTTCACCATCATCAAGAACAAGACTCGTTGAGAGATAAAGCTGAGGCTGATCCAGTCCAGACCATTTCTTCTGAAAGGCTTTATGCACAATATCGGGCGTAATCCCTTTAGAATAATTCTTAAATCTAGCTAAACTGGCTTCCGCGTCGGTCATGACCGACTCTGAACTAAAACTACTCATAATCCGCCGCGCCAAAGAAGACGTTCTGCGCGTAGGAGAGGTTTGAACCGCCACTTCCAATCCTTTAAGGGTATTGGCCAGCTGCTCATCGAGTTCAGCTTGTGTAAAACCAAAGTCATAGGCTTGACGCAATGCCTGTTCACCCTGCGCTAAGGCATTTTCCCAATTTTCAGGCTGCGTACTCATAGACAAGGTAGAAACAGATCGAATATCATATACATTTGAACTCGAACTCGACGCACTTAAGAAAGCGGCATCCCCGCCACGGGCAATTTTGGCTAAGCGGCGAGATAAAATTCGGTTGCCCAGCCCCATAATAAAGGCGTCTTTTCGGTTTGCAGCATTATCATCTTGAATAACCGGCTTATCCATCACGCTTAATGAAACCGAAGTTTCAATCTCTGGGTCCACATAATATTCAGCTGTAATGTCCCGCCCACCTAACTCTAAAACCTCGACATTTGCCTTTGCAACGCCCTTGGCAGTCCAATCCGCAAAAAATTCTTCGATTTTTCCAGCGGCATAGTCAGTTTCAAAATCCCCCACTAATACAATAAATGTATTCTCAGGGCGATAATACCCCGTATAAAAATCTTTAAACTGCTGCTGCGTAACAGTTTTTATAGCCTCTTCTGTCCCGATCGGTATGCGATCTGGATATATTGACCCATCCAAAAAAAACTTTAGAGAATTTATACTCGCTTTATAAGCGGGACTGATGCGAGCTCGTTTTTCAGCGAGAATTACCCCCCTCTCTCGTTCAATAGAGTCAGCATCAAGCGTTAGATTACTGGCAGTTTCGCGCATTATCATCAAAGTTTCATCAATGATCTCATCATTCACTTCAGGTAATTCCAGTTGGTAAATCGTTTCCTCAAAACTCGTCGACGCATTGGTATCAGCCCCAAATGCAAGGCCAAAGCGCTCCAATCGCTTTACCATTTCGTCTTCAGGGATATTTTTTGATCCGTTAAAAGCCATATGTTCTAAAAAATGAGCAAGTCCTTGCTCCTCATTGGCCTCATTTATAGAGCCCGTATCAAATCGCATCAGTAAACTTGCCGTATTTGTTGGCGTTTCATTTGCCATGACAGCAAACCTTACGCCATTAGGTAATCGGCCATATTCAATACCCTCCTCGACTTTAAGATCACTGGTCTCATGTACAAAATAGGTTGTTTTGGGCTTCGCCTGACATGCAGACAAAATAATTGCTGCAAAAACAATGAGATAGTTAGTTTTTTTATGCATTTACATTCTCAAATTGTTCCAAATAACGTCACATCAAGTGAACTTATTTGCAAAACAGCGCAAGAAAATTATGCACTCCCAGCCAATCGAACTTTACCTAACATGAATGCCAGATGAACAACTAATTCCTTGTTAACCTAGTACAGTTCAGAAGCTTGCAATCTATTCCCAAATAGCCGTATAGGCCGCTAGAATTGGCAATTCTGCCATCTTATTCGGATAATTATGCCTGCTGCAGATTCTGATGCATCTATCGAGATTACGGTCTTCGACTTTGACGGTACAATCACGACAAAAGATACATTTGCGCTTTTCCTACGGTACTATGCAGGCACCCTACAATGGGCCGCTAAGATATTGTCTTTACTCCCTATTTTTAGCGCATACGGCCTAAAAATCATTGATAGAAACGCCGTCAAAGCCCATGTGATAAGACGGTTTTTCAAGAATGCCAGTAAAGACCAGTTAGATGCCAAAGCAGAGCAATTTGCAGCAGAGGTCATTCCAGCCTTGATTCGACCTCAAGCGCAGGCTTGTTTAAACACGAAAAAAATAACCCCTGAGTCATTATATATATGCAGCGCATCTATTGCGCCCTATTTGCGGGCTTGGGGACGCTCACAAGATATCCACAACATACTCGCAACCGAGCTCGATTCGGATGGAGACCGCTATACAGGCGAAATAAAAGGGTGGAATATTTGGGGAGAAGGCAAAGTTCGCCGCATTTTGGCC
>CAYYMI010000023.1:0-39738 GCA_964472905.1 uncultured Hellea sp.
CAGTTTATAAAATAACTAAAGTGTTGCGACGACCAGTTGAACCCGCAGGCGATTTAAGCCGCTCGGCTAATATCCGCTTTATCTGGCAAAACGGTCGTTTAGACCTTGATGCATTTGCTCCGCAGGAGCCTGTTTCCAGACCGATGATCGCTAATGCAAATGCATGGGGTGTAATTGCTTTTCTGGGTTTGTGTTTATGGATTACCCGATCACGTCGGGTAATGACGAGGAGAAGGTTACTCTTATGAGCGCCATTTCAATATTTTAGCCTTCACAGGGTTCTTAAACGCCCGCCCCTCTTTCCTACTTTTCGCCCATTCTTTTTTTAGGGCGTGGTACCATTTGGCTTGGGTGTCGGCGTCTTCGATCAGCAAAAGTGTCGGGTCATATTTGAGGCCCATTTGTTGCAAATCGACCATATCGGCGTCTTGGCGTAGGAATTTGCGCGCGTAAATGCCAAGGATGGGCGAGAGAAGTTTTATCAACCCCATATCGGTGAAGAAGATTTGCCGGATTTGGGTGCGGGCCTCGTCTATGGGGGTGACGGCGGTGAAACTGAGCAGTGTCTTTTTCCCGACTTTAATCTCTTCGGTGCGGATGCCCGGGAGCGTAAATGTAATCTCTGTGATCGGTTTTCCGCCCAGCAGCTTATAGGCAAAGCTATTGGAGGACGGCTCATGGGCGGCCATGGCGAAGCCGCGCTCTCTTGGCTCAAAGGCTTTGGCTTTGGCGTGGATGGAGCTCTCGGATCGCCACCACCATTGGCGGTGCACATAGGGGCCGTGGGCGGGGTCCATCAGGCCGATCACCGCGTGATCGACATGACAATTCAGGGTCAGGCTATCATCCATTATGGCGCGGCGATTGGCAAAAGGGAATGACGGCGGGTCAATCTCGGGCGGGCCCGCAAAGCGTTTATCCGCCGCGATATAAACCCAAATGAGCTGCCCCTCTTGGCGCACGGGAAAGGTTCGCACCTTTATCTTTTGTGTCTCCAGTGTTTGGTCAGGGGTTAAGGCCGGTATCTCTTTGCAGGCGCCATCATCGATTCCAAAACGCCAGCCATGATAGGGGCATTCGACGGTGCCGTCTTTGAGACAGCCTTTGGAAAAGGGCGCGGCGCGGTGCGGGCAGATATCGCGCAGGGCAAAAAGCTCATCATCCTCTTGGCGGCCAATACAGATCGGCTCGCCCGCAATCTCACGGCGGATCATCTGGCCTTTGCGGATATCAGACGCCAGCCCCGCAAAATACCAAATGTCGAAAACGAAACTGTTTTGTGACGTGCTCATTATATCTCTTTTCGGGATATCTCTTTCAGATATCTCTTTCAGATATCTCTTTCAGGGCGCAGACATATCTAAAACTTGGCGCGCTGTCAGGCTATTTTCGCGCAAAGACCGTATCGTTGTGTCCGAATGGCGTTTGGAGAGTTTCTCCCCATCATCGCGCAGCAGCAGCGCGTGGTGGTGATATATCGGCGTCGGCCAGCCCATCAGGGCTTGGATGAGCACATGATAAGGCGTCTGATCGATAAAATCCGCCCCGCGCACGACATGGGTGATGTTCTGGATCATATCATCATGGGTCACCGCGATATGGTAACTCGTGCCGATATCTTTGCGGGCTAGCACGACATCGGAGAGCGCGCCTATATCCACCGCTTTGTCTTGGCTTGTATCGGTATAGGTGAGAGGGGTTTTCACGCGGGCCTTGCACTTATCTATCGAGAGCCGCCACGCAAAGGGCATTTTGTCGGCAAGGCGGGCTTGAACCTCGCGCTCGGGCAGCGGGACTGGCGGGCTGTCTTTCAGCTCGGCGCGGATTTTAAAACAGCGATAGAGCAGACCGCGTTCGCGCAAATCATGGATGACATCATTATATTGCGCGCGGTGGCGGCTTTGCACGCGAACGGGTATCGGCCAGTCAAAGCCGAGCCAGTCAAGGTCTTCATAAATGGCGGTGGTATATTCAGGGCGGCAGCGCGTCTTGTCGATATCTTCAATGCGTAGCAGGCAGGGAATATTCTCATCAAAGCCGAAAGCCTGCGTCGCCGCATAGGCATGACCCAAATGCAAAAGCCCCGTGGGGGACGGCGCGAAACGGGTTAGCATATTAGCGACGCGTCATTTCGGTTAGCAGCATTATATCTAACGTCGCGTCATGGAGCCGAGAATGCCCCGCAGGATTTTACGGCAATGTTGACGCGCGATTTGGCGGGCGACGAGCTTGGCTTCATACATAATATGATCGCCCGCAGATTTTTTGCGCCGGCCTGAGCGTTTGCGTGTGGAGGTTTTTTTCTTCGCTCTCGATTTTTCTTTGGCTTTCTCTCTGTCTTTAGCTTTCTTCTCTCGCGCTTCTTTTTTGGCAGCCTCGATTTCTTTTTTCTTATCTATCGATGTGCGGTTTTCTAAAATCTCATAGGCGCTCTCGCGGTCAATTGTGTCTTCATATTCACCTAGGAAGGGACTCTCTGCGATGATGGCTTTGCGCTCGGCGAGCTTTGCTGGGCCAAGGCGAGAGGCAGGCGGGCGAATAAGCGTGCGGCCAACAATGCCCGGCACGCCTTTGCCGTCGAGCAGCGAGACAAGGGCTTCGCCGACGCCAAGATCTGTAATGACCTCTTCCGTGTCAAAGTTTTTATTTTCCCGAAAGGAACTGGCGGCGGCGCGAACGGCTTTTTGTTCCTTGGGCGTATAGGCGCGCAGCGCATGTTGGATACGGTTGCCCAGCTGTCCTAAAACAGAGTCAGGAATATCCATCGGGTTTTGGGTGACGAAATATATGCCAATGCCTTTGGAGCGAATAAGACGGGCGACCTGTTCAATTTTATCAATCAAAGCTTTGGGCGCGTCGTCAAAGAGCAAATGCGCTTCGTCAAAGAAGAACACCATTTTTGGCTTATCGGGGTTGCCGACTTCGGGCAGTTCTTCGAACAGTTCCGAGAGGAGCCAAAGCAGGAACGTCGAATAGAGCATTGGGGAGTTGATAAGTTTATCAGCCGCCAAAATAGAGACGCGTCCTTTACCCTCGTCAGTAACGCTCATCATATCTTCGAGCTCAAGCGCGGGCTCACCAAAGAATTGCTCCGCGCCGGCGCGCTCAAGTTTTAAAAGGCTGCGGTGAATGGCAGCGACAGATTGGGGCGTCACATTGCCGTAACGGCGGCCAATCTCGTCTCTATTATCCGAGATATGATTGAGCAGCGCCCGCAGGTCCTTCATATCGAGTAAGAGCATTTCTTTATCATCAGCGACTTCAAAGGCGATGGTCAGGATACCTTCTTGGGTTTCATTCAGGTCCATGAGGCGGGCCAGAAGCGTTGGCCCCATTTCTGAAATTGTAGCGCGGACGGGGTGGCCTTTCTTGCCGTAAAGGTCCCAAAAGAGTGTCGGCATGGCTTCATAGACATAACCCTCCCCGATCATACTGGCGTAATCATTGCCAATGAGGCCAATCTTTTCGGCGCGCGCGACCAGCTTGTCATGGAGCTTATGGGTTTCAGACCCGGCCTGGCTAATGCCTGACAGATCGCCTTTCACATCAGCGGCAAAGACGGGAATGCCCGCTTTGGAAAACCCTTCAGTCAGAATTTGCAGTGTAACTGTTTTACCTGTACCCGTCGCGCCCGCAATAAGGCCGTGGCGATTGGCGAGCTTAAATAACAGCTCTTGGCGGTTGCCATCTGAGTCTGTTCCCACAAATATTGAATCGCTCATGCGGCTTCCTATAGCTGAATTCGCGTCTTGTTATGACCATTTGAATTTGAATGCAATATTGACGGACATAGCGTGTGTGCGCATACATTAACCATGGATAATACGGTTCGGTCATGTCTTCTGATTCTCACCTTTATTGCGGGGACGGTCAGCCTGTATTTCATGCGCGACTTAATCACGCCTTTTGCACTGGCCGTTTTTATCTGGCTGATTATTGACGCCTTTGCGCGCTGGCTTGATGGTTTATCCCCGAAATTTCCCTATTGGCTAGCTTTAACGCTCGCGATCTTAACTGTTGTCGCCTCGATTTTCGGCATTGTCTTAATCATCGTCGACACCGCTGGCAGCGTTGTTAATCAGGCCCCGCGCTATGGTCAGCGCCTTGACGAGATTTTTCATTGGGTTGGCGGTCTTATCAATAGAGATTTAAGCATTGATAGCCTCATAACCTCCTTAGAGCTTGAAGATAAAATGGCCTCTGGCCTCGCTGGGTTTGCAGGCTCGGTTCAAGGTGTTTTGTCAAATTTAGCAACAATTGCCATCTATGTCGCCTTTCTATTTGCTGCTCAGTCAAGCTTTCCCAAAAAAATGGATGACCTCTTCCCGGATAAAAACCGCCGCGGCCAAGCCTCCAAAGTTTTTGTTCGCATTCGTCACTCTATCGAAAAATATATCGGCGTTCAGACCATAATTAGTCTGATGCAAACCGTGATTTCCTACGCCATCATGGCTGTTCTGGGATTGGAGAACGCTCTCTTTTGGGCTTTGGTTATCTTTATCCTGAATTATATTCCCATTGTGGGCGGCCTCGCTGCTGTAGTTTTACCTGTGGCCTTTGGGTTGGTACAATTTGAATCCATGACACCCATTATAATCTTGGCTGGCGGGTTATTTGGCGCTCAGTTTATTATTGGTAACACCATACAGCCCAAAATGATGGGGGATAGCATGAACCTATCGGCCTTAGTCGTCGTTTTATCTTTAACATTGTGGTACGCGCTTTGGGGCGGGGTTGGGGCTTTCTTATCGGCCCCTCTGACGGTGATTATTATGATAATCCTAGCGCAGTTCCCGACAACCCGCTGGATTGCGGTTCTTTTATCAGCCGATGGCCAACCAGACCTCGATCCAGAAGAAAAGAAAGCTAAGAACGCTACTCCGTCTTTGTAATTTACGCTTAGAGCATTCGAAAACAGGCTTATATCATATATTATTCACGGCACTGTGATTAAACTGTTTATGGTATCTTCAATTTTCTTTGGCTAAAGGGAGCCTATGAAAAAGCTAGTCCTTATATCCTCTCTTGCTGTGTTAGGCGTGGCCGCACTAGTCGTCGCAAGATCTACTAACACGACACCGGCACAACAGCCGGTTGTTGCAGAAGATGTAACGCCTATGAAAACAGCTCATTATGCTGAATCTACGCAGCCAGCGTCAGTTGTGGAGTTATTCACATCACAAGGCTGTTCCTCCTGCCCGCCAGCGAATAATTTTGCGGCAAGCCTCGCAAATGATGATGATAAGCTAGTTTTAACTTACGGCGTTACCTATTGGGATTACTTGGGCTGGAAAGACACATTTGGAGATCCTGAATTTACCGCCAGGCAGCGCAGCTATGGCAAAGCTTTGGGCGCGCCTAATATTTACACGCCTCAACTTATCTTAAATGGCGAAGTTCATAGCCCGCGATATTCACGCGATGACGTTGAAACACAGCTTTTGCCTGCAACCAAGCCTGAAGCGGATATCTCTGTATCTGACGGACGGCTAGTCATCCAGTCTGATGCAGATACGAATTCGAAGCTTGTTATTGTGTCATACAAACCCGGCATTCAGTCAGTCGATGTTAGCCACGGTGAAAATGGCGGGCGAACCCTTGAACTCGCAAATGTTGTGACACAGGTTATGCCGACAAAATGGAATGGGAATGTTCTTGAAACAGATATTCAAGCCAAAGACGGGCAAGCCTATGCAGCCTTGTTTCATGATCCAAAATCAGCCGCTATCAAAACGGCTGCCGTTTATACACCTTAAATAAATGACCAAGCCTCATAACTGAGGCGGGCCCAACGCTGGGCTGAAGAGCGTGGGCCCGTTTGTGGTCATCAATAACAACCACGGGAACGTGGGAGATGTTAATCAATGAGTATCAAAACCCGGGGGCTGGGGGGCTGTAAGAAAACCGCGTCTTGCGCCCCATTGATTAACACCTTCAAGCTGGCTCTATAAGGTGTCTCAAACTTGGCGGAAATATGGCATAAATAAGGCAGGACCTTAAACTTTGGAGAGGTACTTAATCTGCGTTAACGACAGAATTATTCTTGCCTCATTTATAAATCTCATTAGATTTACGCTATGGCGTCAAACGTAGTCAAATTACCCACATCAAAATCCGCTCAGAAAACGCAAGTTCCATCGCAAGTCGCGTTCAACAGACAAGAACTTTCCCTGATCCTGAATGTCTATGGTCAAATGGTTTCCAATGGAGACTGGAAAGATTACGCCATGGACTTTTTAAAAGATAAAGCCATTTTCTCGATCTATCGTAAGGCAACGGAGCATGCTCTTTATAAAATTGAGAAGGTTCCAGCATTACGTCATAAACAAGGTCAATTCGCTGTCATTGCGCCCGGCGGTCTTATCTTAAAGCGCGGGCATGATTTAAAAACAGTATTGAAGGTTTTTGATAAGCAAAGGTTTAAGTCGAGCCTTAAGTCTCATAAACGCTAAAACACAGCGAGACCATGTTAACCATATGGCAGGGTAGTTGCCTCTATCATATTATAGTTATGCGAATCCTGATCTCACTTTGCCTCATGCTAGCTGCGTGCGGGTCTAGTGACGCGCCAAGTTTAGCCCCATCAGCGCCAAAAATCGTTGTCGATCAATTTGGCTATTTGCCCGAGCTTGAGAAACGGGCTGTTATTCGCGATCCCGAGCAAGGTTATGACAGCCATGAACACTTCCAACCGAGCCCTCAATATGCTGTCATTGACACACGCTCGGATCAAACCGTTTATCAGGGCCAACCCCAGCAATGGAACAGCGGACAAGTCGATACGGTCTCGGGGGATCGCATCTGGTGGTTTGATTTTTCATCCGTCACTAAACCTGGCCGCTATATTGTGCGCGATGTTGAACGCCGCGTGGATAGTTTTGAATTTGAAATTAGTGACCGCGTTTATACGCCAGTCTTGAAAGCTGCCTTTAAAACATTTTATCTCCAGCGCGCGGGATTTGAAAAACGTGAACCTTATGCCCCGCGAGGCTTTTCAGATGGAGCCAGTCATATTGGCCCGGGTCAAGACGGGCAAGCAACGCTGCATAGCCGTAAAAAAGATCACAGCACAGCTCGCGATCTTAGCGGCGGCTGGTATGACGCGGGCGATTATAACAAATATACAAATTGGACGGCTAATTATATCATTTCTCTCCTTCATGCTTATGAGGAAAACCCCAGTGTTTGGACAGATGATTTTGGTATTCCCGAGAGTGGAAACGGTCTTCCGGATATTCTAGATGAAATCAAATGGGGTCTTGATTGGCTTTCAAAGATGCAAAACCGAGATGGATCTGTCTTCTCTATTGTGGGATTGGATGGAGGTTCGCCGCCATCTAGCGCAAGCGGGCCAAGTCATTACGGCCCTGCCAATACATCCGCAACCCTCACCTCTGCCGGCGCTTTTGCACTTGCGGCGAAAATATATGGACAGAGCGCCAAAACCCGGCAGCAAGCTGGCCTTTATAGACAGCGCGCCGAACGGGCCTGGAGCTGGGCTGAAAAAAATCCCGATATTGTGTTTAAAAATAATGATGACGCACAAGGCTCAAGCGGGCTCGGGGCGGGGCAACAAGAGGTCGATAATAAAGGGCGACAACAAAAACGCCTCTTAGCCGCCAGCTATCTTTTCGCTTTAACGGCTGATACGCGTTACGCCCGCACCGCCGAGAAGATCTATGGGCAATTAAAACCGATTGATCCCTATTATACAAATGCCTTTGACGCAGAGCTGACCTTTACGCTTGGCTATTTATCGCGACAGCCGCGGTTGGCGCCACGCTTTCGCAACCGTATAAAGTCCGATTTTAAAAGCCATGTGACCCAAGCCGATAATGGGCTGAAGGCGGTTATGGATTACAGCGATGCCTATGGCGCTTATATCAAAGAATATACATGGGGCAGTAACGCTACAAAATCACGCAAAGGCTCTATTTTCACACAAGCTATTGTCAACAACATTGGGGGTGGATCGGACTTGCAATATAAAAACGCCGCGAGTCATTATTTGCATTATCTGCATGGGGTAAATCCGCTGGGCAAAAGCTATCTGTCCTCGATGCAGTCTTATGGGGCTGAAAACCCTGTGCGTAAATTTTACCATGCCTGGTTCCGTGGGAACACACGTCCGGCTCCGGGGTTTTTGGTTGGCGGACCTAATCCTTATTATGAGCGGGATGAGTGCTGCAATTCAAGCTGCGGCGGACATGGGGACAAGCTTTGCAGACTGCCAAATATGAGCCCGCCATCTGGACAGCCTAACGCGAAATCCTATACTGATTTTAATGACGACTGGCCGCTCAATAGCTGGCAGGTCACTGAAAACAGTAATGGCTATCAAACCGCGTATATTCGGCTACTGTCTAAGTTTGTAAAATAATATAAAGATATAAAGATTTTTTTATATACTTTTAAAACAAACTTTGTTATAGACGCGGCATGGAACGTCATGCGCTAGCTTTAAAAACACTCGGACATCCCGAAAGATTGCGGATTTTAGCCCTGCTCTCTCGTGGCGAACTCACTGTGAGTGAATTAGTACAAATTTTAAATCTCTCCCAGCCGCGTGTCACGCAATATATTAAATCTCTAGAAACAGCGGGTATTATTGAACGTCTGAAAGAGGGTAGCTGGGTTTTTTCCCGTATCAGGCGCGGCAATGAAGCGATTTCAGCCTTGGTCGCGACAACGCTCGCCACACTTCCGGCGCATGACCCTATTCTTACAGCGGATCTCAGGCGTCTTGAAGACGTGAGAGCTGAACGCTCAATAGCCGCCGAGGCCTTCTTCGCCAATGTCGCCAATGATACGAGCACTTTGGGTGATGAATATATCCCCAAAGCGAATATCGAATCCATGTTGCGCAAAATGGCAGGTAAAGGGCCATTTGACTATATGGTCGATCTTGGCACTGGAACGGGACGCATGCTCGAAGTTTTTGCTGACCGTGTCACACGAGGTTCAGGCATCGATAATAATGTTCACATGTTAAAGGTGGCCCGTCATAAACTAGCGAAAAATAATTATAATCATATTCGGGTTCGCCAAGGTGACTTAAATTCAACGCCGCTTGAGAGCGAATTAGCTGACCTTGTCACACTTCACCAAGTCCTACACTATCTGGATGACCCACAATCGGCCATCATTGAGGCTGCGCGATTATTAACGCGTAATGGCATTATACTCATTGCTGATTTTGAAACGCATGACCAAGATGAATTTAGGTCTGAATATGCCCATAGACGGCTCGGCTTTGACGATAATGATATCGAAGATTGGCTCGCTGGAGCTGGGCTTTCGCTTTCGCGCGTCGAAACCATTAAAACGCAATCCTCACGGCCCAATGTCAAAATATGGCTGGGAGAAACGCGGATACCGGCCCGCCAAAAGAAAGCTAAGAAGACCTAATGTTAGCCCTAAGACAATCAGAATTAGGCCCTATTGCCAAGTCCGGCGAAAAGACGGGTGAAGTTCATGTCAGTTATGAATTTTTCCCCCCTAAGACCGAGAAAATGGAACAGACTTTATGGGAATCTATTCAAAAACTTGAACCTCTAAATCCAGATTTCGTGTCTGTTACCTATGGAGCAGGTGGGTCTACGCGTGAGCGAACCCACCGCACAGTGGTTCGCATGGCGAAAGAAACAAGTCTGAACCCTGCCGCGCATTTAACATGTGTTGAATCATCCAAAGCCGAAATGGACGCAATTGCCAAAGACTATTGGGATAATGGCGTTCGTCATATCGTGGCTCTGCGCGGTGATCCAACAACCGGCATTAATGATTGCTACACACCATCAGCCAATGGATATGCTTACGGGTCTGACCTCGTAGCCGGATTAAAATCCGTGGCAAATTTCGAAATCTCTGTCAGCGCCTATCCTGAACGCCACCCAGAAAGCGGATCATGGGATGTCGAAATAGATAACCTAAAACGCAAAGTCGACGCTGGCGCAACACGGGCAATTACCCAATTCTTTTTTGAACCCGCTACATTTATGCGCTTCCAAGACCGGGTTTTGGATGCCGGCATTGATATTCCGATGGTTCCAGGCCTGATGCTGCAGCCAAATTTCAAAGGGTTAAAGCGCATGGCCGATATGTGCGGCGTGTCCGTCCCTGATTGGTATGCCGCTCTTTTTAAAGGTTTAGAGAATGAGCCTGATACGAGACGGCTTTTAACAGCCTCATTAGCCTCTGAGCTTTCGGCTGAATTACTCGATAGAGGCGTAAAACATTTTCACCTCTACACGCTTAACAGAGCCGAAATTGCTTTAGTCGTCAGCCGCGTTTTAGGATTGAACGCGCAGCACGCACAGGCCGTTTAAAACGCTATAGCTTGAAAAACAAAAGACCGAACGCGCGCCCCGCGGTTCGGTCTTTCTTTAATCAATCCCTCCAGAGAATTGATTAAAGAGTATATCGGACATTGCGCCCCTTTATACCCTCACCTGACCCTATAACAAAAAATCAACACGGCCTTGTCACTATAGATATTAAAGACTTGTCTTTTTTGACAAGATTACAAAAATATTTAGATCATAATCCTCTATTGAAGCTAACTAGAGTCTGAGGCACACCCCCGCCATGAGTATTTGGCAACGAATCTTTTCAGCCGGGGCGCGGCTCTTTGGCCCGCCGCAATCGCCTGACAATAATGGCCGTCCGGGTCAGCTAGATCAGGCTGGATTGGTCGCTGCGCTTGTCGCCTTAGGCGCAAAAATGGCGAAAGCTGATGGTCAGGTCAGGCACGAAGATGTGGCCGCCTTTCGCCGCGTCTTTCAAGCCACGCCCGAAAATGAAGCCACGATTGCGCGGTTCTTTGATCTCGCCCGCCAAACCACGCTTGGATATGAACGCTATGCCCGCATCATTGCCAAGCGGTTTAGGGCCCAGCCTGCAGGTCTTGAAGATGTTATGGACGGCCTCTTTCATATCGCGCTCGCCGACGGCATTGTGACTGAGGCTGAGATGAATTTTTTACAGCGCGTGGGAGACATATTCGGCTTCTCAGACCGGGAGTTCAGGCGCATAAAAATTGCTCATATGGGCCGGGCTTCCGACGACCCCTATTTGATTTTAGGTGTGGACGAAGATATTAGTGATACAGATCTTAAACGTGCCTATCGCCGTATGGCGGCGGCCAACCACCCGGATAGAATGATCGCGCGGGGGCTTCCAAAAGAGCTGGTTGGCATGGCAAACCATAAAATGGCCATGGTGAACCGCGCTTATGCCCAAATAACGTCATTACGGAAAAGTCATCGCGAGGGTCTTGACCTTTAGGCCTATTCCCCCGACATTAGGGTTATGAGTAATACCTATCGTATAGCGGGTAGCGGAAATGTCGTTACCAATATCCTGCGCGGCTTATTTTTAGCCGCGGCGGCCATAGGCGGCTTTGTTATGCTGGCTTTTTCAGCCGCTTTTGCCTTTTTTGTCGTGGCGGGCTTAGTTCTATTTGGAGCTGTTGTCTTTCTATTTTTATGGGGCCGCGCCAAGCTTTTCGGTAAGCCCTTTGGCCCCAAAGCCCAATTTGAAGCTGCCCGTAAAGATATGGAAGCGCAATTTCAGGGCATGGACTTAAACCATGCCAATAATGGCCCGAATAGCTCCCAGCATTCAGATGGCCCAATTATTGACGCGCATCAAACGCCTGAAGGCTGGAGCGTCGACGATTAATTTCGGTCAGACCGAAAGAACTCCCTACACGGTTTAATTAAACATTGACTGCAATATAAGCCTTGCTAAGGCTTGCTCATGAGGGCTGTCGACTTTTTAATATTGATGCTATGCTGTCTAGGATGGGCAGGAAATTTGGTCATTAGTTCCTGGGCATTAGAGAACAATCCTGTTCCCCCCTATATGTTAGCCTTTATACGCAGCGGTATCGTCCTTATTTTGACGGTCCCGTTTTTAAAAATGAGACCGCCAAAACAGTGGAGAATTCTTCTTATTGTCTGTGCGTGTGTTGGACCCGTTCATTTAGGGTTTTTATATACGGGTCTGCAAACCGCCTCGGCCTCAGGTAGTTCTATTGTCGCTCAAATGCTCATCCCTTTTGCGACCATATTGTCGGTTGTTTTTCTACGAGAAAAAATTGGGTGGATAAAAGGTCTAGCGATTACGGGCGCCTTTATAGGGACACTCATAATGATCTATGAACCTGGCGCGCTTAACTTTGATGTTGGATTAATTTATATCGTCTTTGCTTACTTCGCTTTGGCTGTCAGCTCCATCCTGATGAAAAAAGTTGGAAATGTCGATTGGCGGCAATATGTAGTTTGGGTGGCCGTCATGGTTTTCATAACCATGGGGTCATCGACCTTCCTTTTTGAAACTGGCCAAGCTCAGGTCTGGGAGAGCTCAAAATGGCCTTTATTAATTACAGCGGTTTATGCGGCTATCGCGGTTAGCATTTTGACACACGGACAATATTTCAGATTGATAAAGCAATATGATGTTTCGCTTATAGTGCCTCTCACGCTTATTATGCCGCTCTTTGCGAGTATTCTTGGGGTCGTCTTCTTGGATGAAACGATTTATACGCGTTATTATGTTGGCGCAGCCCTCATTATTCCTTGCGTCTACATTCTCGCGAAAGGTCAGAAACCCGCCTAAGAAAATTATAGGGTTACAAGGAGGTCATATGGCGAAGAATAAGACAGTCCCTGACGGCCTAAAGGTGAGTGACTATCTTGCGCAAATTGAACCGGCCCAGCGGCAAGCCGATTGCCAGCGCCTATATGATATCATGCTGGAACTAACAGGGTGGTCGCCTAAAATATGGGGATCAAAACTTAAAAACGGGATCGTTGGTTTCGGAGACTATCATTATAAATATGATAGCGGACGCGAAGGCGATTTCTTTCGGCTTGGATTTAGTTCTCGGGCTCAAAACATCTCAATTTATATTATGCCGGGATATCAGGATTTTAGTGACGAGCTGACGCGTCTGGGTAAACACAAAATGGGTAAATCATGCCTGTATATAAAACGGCTTTCGGATGTGAATGAAGCGGTCTTAATTGAAATTATGAAAAAGGGGTTAGAGATTATGGCTGAAAAATACCCCCTATGAAAATCACTCAGTTAGACAGTCCAAATTTCGATGAGCGCACGCTCCCAATATCCTATTTAATTTTACATTATACAGGTATGAAAACGGGAGCTGCCGCTATTAAACGCCTATGTGATCCTCAGGCTAAAGTCAGCGCGCATTACGCCGTCGAAGATGACGGGCAAATATTTCAGCTGGTCAATGAAGAAAAGCGCGCATGGCATGCCGGGGTATCCGAATGGCAAGGTGAGACAAATATTAATTCAGCGTCTATCGGCATTGAAATCGTCAATGGAGGCCATGATTTTTTAGGCCAGGATGGCCAATTGCCTCCATTCCCTGATGTACAAATCAACGCCCTTATAGTCTTATGCAAAGATATTATTTCCCGACATGCAACCCTAACCGTCTTAGGACATAGTGATATTGCGCCTGCTCGCAAAATTGACCCCGGTGAGCATTTCCCCTGGCAAGGGTTAGCGGCGGCAGGCATAGGCTATTGGCCTGAGATAAACGCCCAAGATAGCCGAATATTATTTGAGCCAGGGAGCCGTGACCGCGGCGTTGCAATCGTTCAGCGAGGTCTGGCGCATATCGGGTATGGCGCGAGAGTCACAGGCGTCATGGATGATAACACGGTGCAAATTATCCAAGCGCTACAAAGACGATATCGTGTTCAGAAAATTGACGGCATCGTCGATGTTGAAACCATGGAACTTATTAAAGCGTTAGCAGAAAAGCAAAGTGCTATAGCAAACACGGCGATGAGTTAAACCTCGCCAAGAGTGAATTTTATAAACCTATATGGGAGAAAACATGCAAATCCATTATCTTGAAATTGTCTGCCCTAATCCCAAAGACACATCCGAAACGCTAAGCACCCTTCATAATGTGACGTTTGAAGGCCCTAATGTACTTTTTGGGAATGCCTATATGGCGAAGATGCCTAACGGTTCACGGCTTGGTGTGCGCGCGCCTATGCATGAAACTGAAACGCCTGTGACGCGGCCTTATTTTCTCTGCTCGGATATAAAAACCGCAATCAAAACGCTCGAAGCCCGCGGCGCGCTCATTATGCATCCACCGCTGGAGATACTCGGAGAAGGGACATTTGCAATCTATATGGAAAATGACATTCAATATGGATTATGGGAAATTTGATAAACTCAGCTGTCCAGCATAGGTTCATCATAAATTCTCTATTGGACGTATTATGATTAAGGTCGGCTCACATGGAAAATCTTTAGGTCTAATATTTACGGGGTTATTACTCATGGGCTGCGGAGGTGGAAGCTCTTCTGAAGCTCCAGCCATAGTCACTCCGCCAACCGCTGTAGCCCCAACGCCCCCGCCAGAACCTGTTGCTCAGCGCTTTATCGATAAAATTTTCGATGATGTTGACCGCACATCAGATATTGTCTTTGGGTCTGGAGCCAGGTCAAACGGTTCGCAAATCCTTGAGATGGACATTTATACGCCGCGCGGCGATACTGAAACGGATAGGCCTGTCTTGATTCTGGCATTTGGCGGCGGCTTTACCACCGGATTTCGCCGCGATCCGCTCATTTCTACGATTGCCATTGATTTCGCTCAGCGCGGTTTTGTGACGGCATCAATTGATTACCGCCTATTTGAACAAACCCCGACGACAGAAGATGAAGCCAATATCGCTATCATCGAGGCCATGCATGATATGAAAGCTGCCGTGCGGTTCTTACGCGAAGATGCTCTAGGGCCAGACATTTATGGAACACGGGCCGATACAATATATGTTGGCGGAGTTTCAGCAGGGGCCATAATGGCGGCTTTTTCTGGTATATTGGATGTTGATGATAATCTGACGGCGCCAGTTTCCGATTTTCTAGCCGCCAATAATGGCGTTGACGGCAATAGCAGTTCCAACACACAAATAAGCTCTGATGTTCAAGGTATCTTTAGTATCTCTGGAGCGGTCTCAGACTTTCAGTGGATTGATGAAAACTCTGCGCCAATTTACGCAGCGCATGAAGAGTTTGATACAGTTGTCCCCTGCCGTTTTAGCATGTCAGACTCAGGCGCTTTCTTGGCGGGAGGGTGTGATATGGTTCCCACCGCTCAGAGCTTTGGTATTCCAGCCGAATTATTTCTCGTTGAAGGCTCGGATAATCATGTGGGATATTCATTGTCCCAATATGTCGATATTTTTGATGGAGCGGCAGCTTTTCTGGCCAATCAAATTCCAGATTAGGGATTATAACCGCGCGGCATAGAGCAGATATTCGTGATTGCCTGATCCGCCTTTGATAGGCGAGTCGCAGCTCCCTTTAAGCGTCCAGCCCTGAGACACCACCCAGCCAGAAATATTTTCTAGGGCTTGCCGTGATAGCTGCTCTGATTTGACTAACCCGCCGCGTCCTATGCCTGATTTACCAACTTCGAATTGCGGCTTAACAAGTGTTATCAGCTCAGCCTTAGGCGCCGCCAAACTCAAAGGCGTTTTCAGAACTTTGGTCGCAGAAATGAAACTCGCATCACAAACGATAAGAGTGGGAGGCGCTGAAAAATCTGAAAAAGTAAGCTGTCTCGCATCGCGCGTTTCCATGGATATAATGGCGGGGTTGGATTTCAACGAGCCGTGCAACTGCCCATGTCCGACATCAACGGCGTAAACTTTCAAAGCTCCGTTTTTGACTAAAACTTCAGTGAACCCCCCTGTTGACGCGCCAACATCAAGACACACTTGTCCTAATGGATTGACCTTAAATTCTGTCAGAGCGTGTTCTAATTTCAAGCCACCGCGCGAGACCCAAGGATGTTCATGCTCGGCTAATATGCGCGCGCCGTCTGAGATTTTATCGGCTGATTTTTTTAACAGCTTTCCATTTATTGAAACGAGACCAGCCTTAATGGCGGCTTGAGCGCGCGCACGCGAGTCGTAATAGCCGTGCTTGACGAGATAAACATCCGCCCGCACCGCTTAGGCGCGATAGGCCTGCTCAGACAATGTTTGCCCGAGGGCCTTAAAAACAGTTTCAACAATAGAATCTGCATCAAGGCCTGCTTGCTTATACATATTTTCTGGGGTGTCCTGGTCAATGAATGTGTCCGGCAGGGTCATAGTTCTAATTTTAAGACCATTATCCAATCGGCCCATATCGGATAAAGCATGTAGAACAAACGCGCCAAACCCGCCAACAGAGCCTTCTTCAATCGTGATTAAAACCTGGTGCTCATCCGCCAAACGGCGCACAAGATCATGATCGAGGGGCTTTGCAAAACGCGCATCTGCCACCGTTGCTGAAAGTCCCAATGTCTCTAGCTGCTGCGCGGCCATCATGGCTTCGCCCAGCCGGGTGCCATAAGATAAAATCGCGATTTGGCTACCTTCACGTAAAATACGCCCTTTGCCAATTTCAAGAACCTCTGGGTCTTCAGGAATTTCAATACCTGTCGCTTCACCGCGGGCATAGCGAAAGCCCATAGGGCCCTCATCATAAGCCACAGAGGTCGCGACCATACGGGCCAGATCAGCCTCATCAGCCGCCGCCATCAACACCATATTTGGAAGACAGCCCAGATAGGCAATATCAAAGGCTCCCGCATGGGTAGGGCCGTCCGCGCCGACAAGACCTGCGCGGTCCATCGCAAAGCGGACGGGTAGGTTTTGAATACAGACATCGTGAACAACTTGGTCATAGCCGCGCTGTAAAAATGTCGAATAAATTGCGGCGAAGGGCTTAAATCCATCAGCCGCGAGGCCCGCCGCAAATGTCACAGCATGTTGCTCAGCAATACCGACATCAAACATACGGTCTGGGAAAGCTTGTCCGAAAATTTTCATGCCCGTGCCGCCCGGCATCGCGGCTGTTATCCCGACAATTTTCTCATCTTTTTCCGCCTGCTTGACGAGCTGATTACCAAAAACGGAGGTATAACTCGGCGCGTTGGGAATAGATTTACTTTGCTCGCCCGTCACCACATTGAATTTGGAAACGCCGTGATATTTATCTGCCGAATTTTCAGCAGGCGCGTAGCCTTTTCCTTTTTGCGTGACGACATGAATCAATACGGGGCCATTTTTCATGTTTTTGACGTTTTCCAAAACAGGAATTAGCGCATCCAGATCATGCCCATCTACGGGGCCCACATAGAAAAATCCGAGTTCTTCGAACCACGTCCCGCCCGTAAACATACCACGCGTATATTCCTCGGTCTTTTTAGCTGTCGAAAAGATTGGCCGCGGGGCGTCTTTAACAATGGATTTTGCCGCGCCGCGCAAAGCTTGATAGCCGCCCGAACTTACCGTACGCGCCAGCAAATGGCTCATCGCGCCAACAGGCGGCGCAATCGACATATCATTATCATTTAAAATAACGATTTGGCGCGAATCTGTCGCGCCCGCATTATTCATGGCTTCATAGGCCATACCGGCTGTAATCGAACCATCACCGATAACCGAAATCACATGACCATCTTTGCCCGCAAGGTCACGCGCCGTCGCAAAGCCCATTCCTGCAGAAATAGATGTCGAACTATGCGCCGCGCCAAAAGGATCATATTCTGACTCAGCCCGTTTAGTAAAACCTGATAATCCTCCGCCTTTACGAAGCGTTCGAATACGATCCCGACGTCCCGTTAAAACCTTATGCGGATAACATTGATGTCCAACATCCCATATCAGCTTATCTTCAGGCGTATTGAAAACATGATGTATCGCAACGGTGAGCTCAACTACACCGAGGCCCGCGCCCAAATGTCCGCCCGTAACAGAGACCGCGTCAATAACTTCGGTGCGCACTTCATTCGCTAATTGCTTGATTTCATCACGGCTAAAATCGCGAATATCCGCGGGAATATTAACCGTGTCTAACAGGGGTGTATCCACCATGCGTTTTGTTCTCTTTCTACGCCCCCGTTCACCGAGGTTATTTCGAACCCTAATGAGACCGATGTAACACAAAATCAACTGTATCACAGAGAGTTTGTGCATGTTTTTCAAAAGGCTCAAGGTGACCTTTTGCCCTAGCTCCCAATTGCGCCGCTTTCTCTCGTGCCCCTTCTAGGCCCAAAATTGACACAAATGTGGCTTTCCCAAGATTTTCATCTTTCCCAACAGCTTTGCCAACTAAGTCGGCGTCGCCTTCGACGTCTAAAATATCGTCTTTAATTTGAAAGGCGAGGCCCATATCCCGCGCATAATTTTGTAAGGCTTTATGTTGCTCACTCGTGGCTCCTGCGAGTGTGGCTCCTGCGCTAACAGCATATTCTATCAAAGCTCCGGTTTTTAACGCTTGGAGCTGAGTAATCAGAGCTTCATCTCGGTCTGACTCAGAGACTGACATGTCAATAACCTGCCCGCCTATCATGCCGTGCACGCCTCCAGCCTTTGCCAGACCAGAAATAAGACTAAGCCTAATATTTGGGTCTGGATGTATGCTTTCCATGGCCAGAAGGTCAAAGGCATGGGTTAGCAGCCCGTCGCCAGCCAATACTGCTATAGCTTCGTCATAAGCTTTGTGAACTGTTGGCTTTCCGCGGCGCAGATCATCATCATCCATGCAGGGTAAATCATCATGAACAAGTGAATAGACATGCAAACATTCCAGAGCCGCCCCCGCGATATAAATACCGTCAGTGTCATGGCCTAACATGCGAGCCGTCTCAACTAAGAGAAAAGGTCTCAGGCGCTTACCCCCGCCCAAGGCCGTATAACGCATCGCCTCCATAATAACGGATTGATGGCCTTGTGACGCTGGAAGGTGATCAGATAAGACGGTTTCCATCTTGTCAGCAAGCTCGGCTAACCGGCTTGGAAAGTCTTGGATGATATCCATCTGTGCGGGCTGCGCAGCTTTATGCGGCATCAAAAGGCTCTGTCCCGACATTGCCTTTGCCATCAAGCACAATTTTTTCGACTTTTAATTGGGCGTCTTTTAGCTTGCCTTCACAATGGGCCTTAAGCT
Source organism: uncultured Hellea sp. (assembly GCA_964472905.1). Taxonomy (GTDB): domain Bacteria; phylum Pseudomonadota; class Alphaproteobacteria; order Caulobacterales; family Maricaulaceae; genus Hellea. The sequence goes on from CAYYMI010000023.1 coordinate 19,003, forward strand.
TTGCGCCGCGTTGATAAATTGTGATGCTTTCTTCAAGCGGCGCGTCACCGCGCTCTAACTTTTCAACAATGCCTTCAAGCTCACGCAAAGCATCTTCAAAACTCATGTCTTTAATTGCGGCATCCGCCATTATGTTTCTCCATAATTTGAAGGGCGTTCAAATCGGCGATGACTCCAATGCAAATCGCCATTTTGCGACATACATTTCCACCCGCGTTTCATAAGCGAACCCTTTAGCATTCTGTTAAACCACCCATGGGCAGAAACATAAATAATTTTTCCATCTTTTGCATGTCCTGCGAGCACGTCACACATCTCATTGGCTCTTACCCTCGCAGCCCTATGCGTTTCCATGCCATCTGACCAGCCAAAATACCATGCTATGCGCGACCATGTTCCCCAGCTTTTAGGTCGTATCTTCAGCGGCCCTAAATGCGGCGGCGGGAGAGCGGCTTCGATTAGCGCATCATAGGTAAAATCAGGATCGCGGCCCGATGCCATCTGCGCAGATTCAATCGCGCGGCGCAAAGAACTTGAAATCACAATATCTGCCTTAAGCGTCCAGTTTTTTAACCGTTTGGGAATGTTTTGATCTGGCAGGATTCCGCCCGCATCATAATCCTTCCACCACAGACGGTATTCACGCCATGTCAGCTTAACCTTACGCGAAAGCGCAGGTTTGCCGTGACGCGCAATTATGATGATATCGGTACTCATTTCGCCGCGCTTTTGCCCTTAATTCACTGGCTCTGTCTATAGCCTATCTTTTCAAAAAATAGACATTATATTTTAGGCATGAGCGACTATCCATTTGAACGTAGCCTAATCGTACATCCCGCCGGAACAGTTCTGAGTATAACCGTTTATGGCGTCATAAAACATTTTGGGATTGCAACAGGTTACGGAACAGTTATCCACGCCTCACGGCGCTTTGGCCGCGTCGAAGAAACAGACTTTGTGACTTTTTGTGATGGGCGGCACGCCCAAATCATTCCCTATGCCGCGCCCGTATCGGGTAGCGAGATTGTGGCCCGCGCCCGCTCAAAACGGGGGCAAAGATATAATGTCTTTTTCAATAATTGTGAGCATTTCATGACATGGGTAACCGAAGGTAAAGGCCGCAGCAGCCAACTCGGCCCAGCCGACGGGCGGCGACTTTCTAAAGATTAGAGCTTTTGCATAAAACGCCGCGGCGGACAGCGAAGCTCTGGTTCTTTGGCGCAGCGCTTAAATGAGAACATCATATATTCCGCACGTCCAATAAGGTGGGTGAGCGGCACATATCCCGGCCCCAGAAGGGCGCGGCTATCTGTTGAATTATCGCGATTATCACCCATAAAAAATATAGTCTCTGGAGGCACGATAAATTCTTTGGTATTATCAAGTGGCGCCGTATCAATCTGTTCGTAAATGAGATGATCCTCTTTTTCGCCAAGCCATTTTTCACGGTAAACATCAACACCAATTTTGCGGCCTCTATGTTCCCTATACAGATAGTTATCGACGGACTCCCGTTCGACTAAAACACCATTTATATATAAACGCCCGCGATAGACCTTAATTTTATCCCCAGGAAGACCCGCAACCCGTTTTATCATAACCAAGTCATTTTTTGGATTTCGAAAGACGGCCACATCTCCGCGTTCAGGGAGTTTGGACATAATTTTCCCATTCCCTAGAAATGGTAATTTATGCAAACCGAAAGGCGGGGAGTGCCGAGAAAATCCATAGGCAAATTTAGAGACATAGAGATGATCTCCGACTTCCAAGGTGGGCAGCATTGACTCAGACGGAATTTTATAATGTCCCCAGACAAATGTCAGGAAGACAAGCATAAAGCTTGCAAGGCCGAGAAAAAATTTAACCTCAGACCATATGCGCTGGCCAAGGCTAGGCTTTACGTCGGGTGTTATGTCCGCAGTATTATCTGTCATAATGGGCCAATGCCGCGATACGCCGCCTTTATCAAGTCTTTCATTCTGTAAAATTGGACAGTATTAAAGCCGTTATGAAATATACGCTTTTATTGTCTTCGCTATTGCTCCTCACGGCCTGCTCTACACCGCCTGTCCAAATCGCGGCCGAAGCGCCAGCCGGAAATTACCGCCTTGATCCCACTCATGCCAGTGTGACCTGGTCTTTATCTCATGCCGGGCTCTCTAATTATACGGCGCGCTTTAATGATATATCAGGCACGCTGACATTTGAACCCACTGCGCCCGAGACAAGCCGTGTCGATATACGGATTGATCCAGCGTCGGTCAGTACTGGCCTTGCAAAATTTGATGAAGAATTAGCCACAAGTCGCAATTTTTTTGACTCAGAAGCTTATCCAGATATTCGTTTCGTTTCCACATCCATCACGATTACAGGTGACACGACAGGGGTAATCACGGGGGATCTAACTCTTAAAGGTGTGACCAAACCCATCACGCTTGACACAAAATTTAACGGGGCAGGAAAATCTTTCGGCAACCCTGGCAAGACCCTCGGCTTTTCAGCGACAACTCAATTTCTGCGCTCTGACTATAATATGGGCCATTTAGTAGCCTTCGGGATTGGCGATGAAGTCACTTTGCGTATTGAAACAGAATTTAACGAAGCCCAATAATGCCAACATTATCGACAACGATAACGGCGCTTAACCACGGGGGGGTCGCGATCCTGCCCACTGAAACCGTTTTCGGACTTGCAGGCCGCGCCGATCAAAAAGACACGGTTGACCGTCTTTACACAATTAAGGGCCGAGACTTCGATAAGCCTCTTGCGCTCTGTGTTGAAAATTTAGAGATGGCAAATAGCTATGGCCATATGAGCGGGCTTGCGAGCGAATTAGCCCGCGCTTTTTGGCCGGGCCCATTATCCTTAGTCGTCAAAGCTCGAAACAAGATACTCGACCCTCGGTTATATGGGCAAAACTCAAAGGGCCAGAAAACAATCTCTCTAAGATGCCCGCAGGCTGATTGGCGTAAGGCCCTTAAAGGATTACCTTTGGCCCTCACCAGCGCCAACCCGTCAGGGAAAGCGGCGCCTTTAAACATAGAAGACGCCATGAGTTATATCGGAGAAAGTGTTGACGCAATTCTTGATGGGCCGCCCTGCGCTATTGGATTATCTTCAACTATTCTGGCGGTAGAAGATCGGCATATAATGGTGCTGCGGCAAGGGTCTCTAGGACCTGAAGACTTTATCTCTTTTGATATCGCTGGAGAAGATTGGTGAGCGCGCCTTTAGACATATTAAAACAAGCGCTTCCACCAGAGAGCTGGACAGATGATCCCGATATTATTGCCCCTTGGCTCGTTGAATGGCGCGATAAATATCAGGGCCATACACCGCTCATGTTGCTCCCAAGCTCTGTTGAAGAGGTCGTAACAGCGGTCAAAATATGCGCGCAGCATAATATTAAAATTATGCCCCAAGGCGGAAATACGGGATTAGTCGGCGGTCAAACGCCTATGGGGGAAGTTTTATTATCGAGTCGTAAAATGAACCGTGTTCGAGACATGAACGCGACGAATAACGCAATGATTGTCGAGGCCGGCGCCACACTGCAATCTATTCACGAAGCGACCGACTCCGTTGATCGTAAATTTCCGCTTTTTTTAGCTTCACAAGGCTCCTGTACGATAGGCGGAAATTTATCAACAAATGCGGGCGGAAATCACGTTTTAAAATATGGCACAACAAAAGATTTGGTTTTTGGCGTTGAAGCCGTTTTAGCCAATGGTGATATTTATAACGGGCTTACGAGTCTTCGAAAAGATAATACTGGATATGATCTTTCAAAATTATTCTTAGGGGCAGAAGGCACGTTGGGAATTATCACAGCCGCGAGTCTAAAACTTTTTCCAAAACCCGGACATGTTCAGCGGGCAATAATGGCTGTTGATAGTCCAGATAAAGCTATCTCGCTTTTGGAATATTGCTGCGCTCGCGGGGCGTTAGCGATGTTTGAGGTCATTCCAAAAATCGGCTTTGACGCCGTTATTCAAAATATCCCAAAACAGCGCGACCCTTTTAGCCAAAGCCATGCTTGGTACGTTCTTGTGGATTGGGATACTGAATCTGAAACTCACGGTGCTGAGCTTGCTGAAAACATACTTGGTTTTGCCTTTGAGAAAAGCCTTATCCGTGATGCCGTCATTGCGCAAAATGAAACTCAAGCACAGCAAATTTTGTCGATAAGAGAAAATATGTCGGCAGGACAAAAATTTCTCGGGGGTTCTATTAAATTTGATATTACGGTTCCGCTTCACACTATTCCTGAATTTTTAACCCAAGCAGATAAAATGATGGAGGCCCTGATACCGGGGTGCCGCCCTGTTAGCTTTGGTCATTTTGGTGACGGGAATATACATTACAACATATCCCAGCCAATGGACGCTAATAAAGAAGGCTTTCTAAATCAGTGGGATAATGTCTCGGACGCAGTCTTTGATGTTGTCGAGAAGTTTGGAGGTTCGATTTCTGCTGAGCACGGTATTGGTATTATGAAAAAAGCCGATCTGGCAAAGCGCGCTGATCCTGTTAAGCTTAAACTCCTAAAAACAATCAAGCGCGCGCTAGACCCTCAGAATATCATGAACCCGCGCGTTATGCTTTAACGGTCTATAATCTGAAGCTTGACGCAGCGTTTTGGCTCGCCTATATCGCGCCCTCGAGCGGGGGACCACCCAAAGTAAACCCGTGACCAAAGGCTAAGGAGCCAAACATGAAAAAAGATATACACCCTGATTATCACATGATCACAGTGCAAATGGTTGACGGATCAACTTACGAAACACGTTCAACATATGGCAAAGAAGGCGACACGCTCGTTCTTGATATTGACAGCAAGACACATCCGGCCTGGACAGGCGGAGATGCTAAACTCATGGACCGCGGTGGACGCGTTTCACGGTTCAAAGACAAATTTGCAGGGTTTGGCGTCTAAATATAAGCGCCAAAACATAATAATAAAAAAGGCCTCCTTAAAGGAGGCCTTTTTTATGAGATATAATGACCCTATCATCCATGAACGACACGCCCGAAGGCGGCCTCGAGACGATTAATCTGATCAGCAACAGTATTACCATTTTGCGCGGCAATAGAGCCATAAAGTGAACGGTCAAGACGAGAGATCCGTTCATATAACTGCTCAGATCTCGCTAATAGATCCAATAGTCGCGCGGGAAGTGAATAAGAGTCTTTTGCAATGTCAGAAAAACTTAAGCCTTCACCTGATATTTTCTCGCTCACAAGTCTGTACTTTTCTTGACGAGCTTCGGCGGATTTCATTTCGCCCTCTTTAAGAGCTCGCTGTACTAGAAGCCAGCTTGCAACTTGCATCAACCGTGTTGTCAGTCTCATGGACTGGCTCGCATATGTGAGCGCGTCATTGCGGCTTAGTTTTTTACTGTCTTGACGGCCAGGCCCATCAAGATATGCGGCCGTTTCCTCAACCATATCCATGCCTTCGCGAAATGTTTTAGCAAATAATTCGGAACGCGTGAACTCTAAAAGCCGTTCTTCCGCTTGAGGGGTTAATGTGTCTAGTCTCTCTCTCGTTTCGGCGTCTGTATTATATGTTGCGCTCATTATGTTTGTCCCGGTTGTATGATGACCCACCATCATCCGTGTTTTACAATTGCTGTTGAGGTTTGCAAGCCTTAGGCCATCTTATAGCCCTGACCCGTTTCTTTATTTTTTAGGAGAAAATAACAAGTCAGCCGCCGATAATTCTCGTTTTTTCTTCTCTAATTCGGCTTCTATGCGAGCAACTTCGCTATTGAGTCGCGTGATACGCGTTTTCAGCTCAGCAACGGATACACCATATAAATCTTCCCCAATGTCAAATTTTGTCTCACTATAGTCCATATCATCCGTCATGACAGCTTCCTTTTAATGGCGTAAACACGCTTGCAAATCAGAAATAATCGCCTTATATCACATACATCGCGTTGGGAACGAGGGTTTTCAACCAAAAACAACCCCGCCGAGCGGGGTTTTTTTAATGGCAAAATATGCCCCTTCAAGGGGCTATAGAGAGAGGCCGCTATGACACAGATATTAATGCCAAAGGCAACAGCTGTTTGGCTTATCGATAATACTGGCATGACATTTAAACAAATTAGTCAGTTCTGTTCACTCCACATCCTTGAAGTCGAGGGTATTGCAGATGGTGATGTTGCCGCAGGAATTCGCGGCGCAGACCCTATTGCCAATGGACAGGTCAGCCGAGAGGAAATTGAAAAGGCAGAAAAAGACCCCAATTACGCGATGAAGCCAAATATCTTCGATAGTGATAAGCTTGCCCCCCGCAAAGGTAAGAAAAAAGGCCCGCGTTATACGCCTCTATCTCGGCGTCAAGATCGACCTGATGCTATTGCATGGATTGCCCGTAATCACCCTGAAGTCTCGGACGCCCAAATTTCAAAACTTATCGGCACCACAAAGCCAACAATAAATGCCATTAGAGAACGCACGCATTGGAAAATAAATACAATCAACCCAACAGATCCTGTGTCCTTGGGCCTATGCACGCAAATAGACTTAGACACACTTGTTAAAAAAGCAGCTGATAAAAAAGCCAAAGAAGACGCCAAATTAGCCAAAGAAACGGGCGAGCCTCTTAAACCTGTTGAGGATCAACCTGCGGCTGAGGCGCTATCGCCCGAACCCGCGAAAACTGAGCACACATTAGAAAGCCTGTTTAAGCCATCCGAACCAAATAACTAAGTTAACAGCTCTTTGGGCGGCATGGTATAATTCAACGCCAGTCGCCCGCCATCTACATATATACATTGCCCTGTAACATAGCTGGAATCATCCGAGGCTAAAAAAGAGGCAACGCCAGCAACTTCGTCTGGAAGAGCGACGCGGCCCATTGGCGTGCGGGCATGTATTTTATCCAGCTTATCACCAGAAACACCCGCTAACATATCCGTTTTAACCGAGCCTGGTCCAATTGCATTAACGCGAATACCATAAGGCGCCAGTTCAATCGCCATAGCTTTTGTCATTTGGCGTAAGCCGCCTTTAGACACGGTATAGGCCAAATAATCTGGGATCGCGACCGTATCATTAATCGAGGACATATTGATGATGGTGTAAGGCCGGTCGGTTAAATGAGAGCGGTCCTCACGATTTTCAATTTCAGTCACCATATGAGTCGCAACAGCTTTGGAGACTAAAAACGCCCCTCTCAAATTAACTGCCAAAACTTGATCGAAGTCAGAGAGTTTCAAATCAAGAACGCCGCCCTTAAGAGCAATCCCAGCATTATTGATAAGCCCATCAAGACGCCCAAAAGCGGCCAAGGTGTTTGCAATTAAATTATGAACTTCCAATTTATCAGAAACATCACATTCAACACTGATAGCCCGGTCAGGATCAACTTTAATATCAGCAAGGGCCTTTTCACAAGCAGGCCCATCCATGTCAGATAAAACAACCCGAAACCCATCTTCAACAAGACGCCGAGCGCAGGCAAAGCCAATACCCCGCGCGGCACCCGTCACTATAAAAACACGTTCAGACATAAGCTCTTCCATTCATCATAGATGTTTATGTCACACCTCATTATAGGAGTAAAACATTCCTATAAAGTGTTGAGTCTATGCTGTGGCCGAAAGCTGTTCTATTTCGTCTTTGAGTAAAAGTTTTTGTTTTTTAAGATCTGATATTTGTAAATGATCGGGGAGCGGACTTCGCATTTCTTGTTCAATGCGTATATCTAATTCGGTATGTCTTACCGTTAATGTTTTCAAGCGAGCCGATTTAGCCATTCACATCTCCATATTAACAATAATGACTCTATAGCATAAATTTGCAGCCAAGTCATCACCTGCCTTGCGGGTCGAGGTAAGCTATTCTAGGACATAGTTTATGAGTGATGAAAATCAGATAGATGATATGAGTGATGCAGACCTCATAGCGCTACTCGAACGTTTAAAAAAAGAACACAGACATATAGACAATGAAATAACAGCTAATCTTGAAACAGGCGTGGCAGATGTTTTAAAAATAAAGCGAATGAAAAAAATAAAACTGTCACTGAAAGATAAAATTGTATTTATCGAAAATCAGATTACACCTGACATCATCGCCTAATATTATTCGTCAGACACTTTCTGAGACTTTTTTGAGATATACATCGCCCGGTCCGCTCTGGCTAATATTTGCTCAGCAGAGCCTTCTGACTCGCACGGCGCTATGCCCCATGTTGCTGTGATATTAATATCCCCCGTTGGCATCTCTATTTTTTGCTCTGCAATACGGCAGGCCAATGTTGAGGCTTTCGCTTGGGCCGCGCGCGGATCCGTTTTAAAGAGTAATATACCAAACTCATCGCCGCCTAGGCGGGCCACCAAATCACAATCTCGAACACCACTGACTAAGACTTCGCCCGTTTTACGTAAAATCTCATCCCCAATAGCGTGACCAAATCTATCATTTATAGATTTGAATTCATTGAGGTCGATAAAGATAATTGAAGATAATATATCATAACGCTCCATGACCGTTTGCGCCCTGGCAAGTTCACGCATGAACGCCCGTCTATTATAGACAGGCATAAGAGGATCAGTATCAGCTGCACGTTCTAATTCTAATACGCGCAAGCGTAGACGCGTAATTTCAGACGAAAGAGACTTATTCTCAGACACCAAGTCAGAATCAAGCGCAGCTTCTCTTTCTAAAACGCGATTAGCGCCAGTTTGCAATAATGTTGAGACGCTAGACGCAGCCATTGATGATATTACCTAAATTAAAGTAGAGCCTCTATATCCAAACGAAGTTAAAAAAATTGAAATCATCTGGGTTAAAGAAACATGAAAATCATAAAAAAACGTTGTTTTTTTGAGTAAATTACAGTTTGACGCGTTGATTAAAGACGATATTGTGCATCGCTTTCTAGCGGATGTTACGGAAAGTAATCATGACAAGCTTAGTAGCGATAATAATGGGTTCGACCTCCGATTGGCCGACCATGAAACACGCAGCCGACATATTAGACACTTTAGACATTGATTATGATAGTCAGGTCGTCTCAGCCCATAGAACACCAGACCGTCTTTATGACTTTGCTAAATCAGCAAATTCAAACGGCTATAAAGTCATTATTGCCGGCGCCGGCGGCGCGGCTCACTTACCCGGCATGACAGCTTCAATGACAGAGCTCCCAGTTTTGGGGGTTCCCGTCGAAAGTAAAGCTCTATCGGGCATGGATAGTCTTTTATCTATTGCTCAAATGCCCGGCGGCGTCCCTGTTGGCACATTAGCCATTGGAAAATCTGGCGCAAAAAACGCGGGTCTTTTAGCGGCCTCAATTTTAGCGCTTTCAGATTCAAAAATTGCGGCGTCTTTAAAAGACTGGCGCACAGCCCAAACCACATCCGTCGCCCTTAACCCGGACAGTTAAATGACAGATATGGCGCAAGACGCCCTCCCTCCTGGAAGTACAATTGGTATATTAGGCGGCGGACAATTAGGCCGCATGCTTAGTCTTGCGGCAGCAAGACTGGGATTTCAGTGCCATATATTTGACCCTTCATGGGGTGGTCCAGCCGCCAAAGTCGCGCGGTTTGAAACCAATGCAGATTATACGGATAAAGAAGCTGTACTAGAATTTGCAAAACATTGCGATGTGGTCACCTATGAATTTGAAAATGTCCCTAATATGACGGCCAAAATGGCCGGTAGCCAAGCGCCGCTCTGGCCCGGCGCATTGGCTCTCAATATTGCGCAAGACCGATTAACCGAAAAAGAGTTTATCCAAAACGAGGCAAAGGTTCCTGTTGCTTTATTCGAAGCCGTAAATTCAGTTCATGAGCTAAGGCGCGCCGTTAAAGTTCTTGGTTTGCCTGCCGTTCTTAAAACACGCCGCTTTGGCTATGACGGAAAAGGGCAATATATCATAAAAACCAAAGCAGATATTGATGAGGCTTGGAAGGCCATGAATAACGCGCCTGCCATTTTAGAACAGTTTATTCCTTTCAAGCGTGAAGTCTCTGTTATTGCCGCGCGCGCAACCACAGGAGAAACGGCTGCTTATCCTCTTGTCGAAAACGTGCATAAAAATCATATCCTTCACACCAGTACAGTCCCAGCGCAAGGTGATGATGGCCGCGCGAAAGACCTCGCTATTCAAATCATGACCGCGCTAGATTATATCGGCGTCATGGCGACAGAGTTTTTCGAGCTTGCCGATGGTAGTTTGATCGTCAATGAAATTGCCCCGCGCGTGCATAATTCTGGGCACTGGACACAAGATGCTGGCTGTGTTGATCAATTTGAGCTTCATATCCGAGCTATAACGGGCTGGCCTTTAGGAGATACTGTTCCAAAACATCCTATGCAGATGACTAATCTTATCGGTGAGGACATCAATAATTGGGAACAGCTTGCCCGAACCCCCAATAGTTTTTTACACCTTTATGGAAAAAAGGATGTCAAAACAGGGCGAAAAATGGGTCACATAAACCGCATTATGAGCTAATCAGGCCTAATATTAGCATATATTATACGCTGCTATTTTCACTATTATTACAAGGATTTTATTCGCTCAAACGCAATTGAGTCTGTATATTAGGCTGGATGAAGGGAAATATCACATCAAAGTTTGCTATATCGGCGCTCTTTTGTGCGGTTTTTGCTATGCCTGTTCAGGCACAAATTCGTGTCGATGCACGAATACATTCTTCGTCTGGATCTTGCTCACAATGTGATCTTTCAAACAAACGTATGAATGGCGTTAAACTTAAAAACGCCAATTTTTCTGGGTCAAACTTTAATAATTCAAATCTATCTGGCGGAAATTTTGATGGATCGAATTTAACGGGGACACATTTTCGAAAAGCCCTGATGTACAGAATTGAAGGCAATAATGTGAATTTAAACGGGGCCAACCTCGCCGATGCCACATTGACCGAAGCCAATCTCGGGGATTCTGTTTTTATTGGAACCGATTTTAAACGCGCTGACCTTACACGCGGACAATTCAAAGGTGGTGATTTTCGTCAAACCTCTTTCGAGCGCGCGATTGCGTCTGATGTGAGTTTTGAAAACACAAATTTTGCAGATGCAAAACTTGATCATATCAATTTACACAAAGCAAATTTACGGGGCGCTAAATTTAAGAATGTGACATTTGGGAATGCTATATTGTTAGACGCCAAGCTCAAAGGCGCGGACCTTTCAGACGCTAATATGACCCAAGTTCAAGGCCTTAAACAAGAGCAGTTAGATAGCGCATGCGGTAATTCTAATACCCGTCTTCCCTTTGGATTTTCAGTTCCCTATTGTGAAGAGACCTTCGTGGCGCAAGCCGAACATGGTCATGATGATATGGACCCTGAGCTCGCTAAGGCGGCTAAACGGCTAGACCGAGCTATTGGTAATATCGAAACAATCTTAAAGGCAACGCCCAAAGATAAAGAGAGCCGAGGCCTACGCCGCAAATTACAGAGCATTCATTCTGATCTTATGAGTTCGAAACGCGCGATTGAACGCTAAGTCTTCCTTGAATCTAAGCTTTGGGCTCAATCGGTAAGTGTTTTAAGCGTAGCTCTTTAAGCTGCGCAGGATCAGCTTCAGCTGGCGCGTTCATCATCAAATCCTGAGCCTGACCGTTCATCGGAAATAAGATCACGTCGCGAATAGTATTCGTTCCCGCCAAAAGCATAACAATACGGTCAACACCCGGCGCAATACCACCATGAGGCGGCGCGCCAAATTTAAACGCATTAATCATACCTGCAAATTTATCTTCAACGACTTCAGGGCCGTAACCTGCAATATCAAAAGCCTTATACATGATATCGGCTTTATGGTTTCGGATAGCACCCGATGATAGCTCTACGCCATTACAAACAATGTCATATTGATAGGCCAGAATGTCCAAAATATCTTCATTGGTTTTGGCATTTTCCAAAACCTCCATGCCGCCTTGCGGCATAGAAAACGGGTTATGGGAGAAATCGATTTTCTGATTATCTTCATCCCATTCATACATTGGGTAATCCACAACCCAGCAAAACTTGAAAACGCCTTCAGGGATCATATCAAGATCTGCAGCCACTTTATTACGCGCGGCGCCTGCTAACTTATAAGCATCGCCCTTTTTGCCTGCCGAGAAGAAAATACCATCACCCGCGCCGAGACCCATTTTTTCAAGTAAGACTTTCAGATGTTCAGGTTTAAAATTCTTAAGCACGGGGTCTTGGCTATCAACGCCGCCGCTCTCAGCCTCTTTTAAGCGCGCATAACCAAGGCCTGGCATCTGCATTTCTTTTTTGGCCCATTTGTCCATATTATCGAAAAACTTACGAGATTGAGACGCGGCCGCTTGCGGGGCAGGTATAGCGATAACTTTACCGCCTGAGCCTGTGATCTTGGCGAAAATACCAAAACCTGTTTTAGCTTCATCTGTGAAAAACTCAGACACATCTGTAAGCTCAAAAGGAATACGCAAATCAGGTTTGTCAGAGCCATATTTTTCCATGGATTCTTTATAAGGAATACGCGGAAACGGCGTTTGCACGTCACGACCATCCGCGAACTCTTCGAACACACCAGCCATAACAGGCTCAATGGCTTGAAAGACATCTTCTTGCGTAACAAAACTCATCTCTACATCAAGCTGATAAAATTCACCCGGTGAACGATCAGCACGGGCATCTTCATCACGAAAACACGGAGCGATTTGGAAATAGCGGTCAAAACCCGCCACCATAATCAATTGCTTAAATTGTTGCGGGGCTTGCGGCAGAGCATAAAATTTGCCTGGATTAAGGCGTGACGGCACAAGAAAATCGCGCGCGCCTTCTGGCGAACTGGCCGTTAAAATCGGCGTTTGAAATTCCGTAAATCCACCTTCAATCATGCGGCGGCGCAGCGAGTTAATGACCTGTCCGCGCATAATAATGTTCTTATGCAACGTTTCACGGCGCAAATCGAGATAGCGATGCTTAAGGCGAATATCTTCAGGATAGTCTTGCTCTCCAAAGACTGGAAGCGGGAGCGAAGCGGCCGCGCTTTCAATAATCATCTCATCAGCGCGAAGTTCGACCTCGCCTGTTTCAATTTCAGAATTAACCGCCTCAGCGTCGCGCGCCAATAACTCGCCTGTCACAGTTATAACCGATTCAGACGGGCAGCGTTTTGCGGCTTCGTAAAATTCGGCCACAGGATAAACCACGACTTGGCTAATGCCGTAATGATCGCGCAAATCTATAAAGAGTGCATTGGCATGTTCGCGTTTACGGTGCACCCAACCCGACAGACGAACTGTTTCACCGACATTTGATTTACGTAATTGGCCACAGGTGTGGCTGCGGTAAGCGTGCATGAGACTCTCCATCATTGCCGCACATCGGAGAAACCGTCCGAGGCGGATTTAACACGTTAATATTGTGATGCGGGCATTAGCTTAAAGAAGCACTAAGTCAAGCGGCGTATAATTTTAATTCAATCCACTTCACATATAATTGAACCCATTCAGATAGACTTCTATGTTTGAATGTGTACCTAAATTCGTACCTAACTTATGCTTGAAAGATAATTATGACTACACAGCTTCAACAAGCGCCAGAATTACGTGTTCCCTATTGGATAGATGCATCTGGAGAAGACTTGACGTCATTTTCGCTCTCCGATCTAGGAACAGGATTTAAAATTATATTCTGTTTCAAGGCCTCTTGTCCCGGCTGTCACGCACGCGGATTTCCAACCATGCAAAAAATTGTTGAAAATTTAAGCGGTAAAGGGGTTGGGTTTGCCGTTATTCACACGGCCTTTGATGATGATCCTCAAAACTCACAGGACCGCGTGAGAGAAATGCAGCTCAAATATGATTTGAAAATTCCTTTTGGGCATGACCCAAAAAAGGGATCTGAATATCCAACCTTTATGAAAGATTACAGAACACGCGGAACGCCCTTCTTTATTGTGATAAATCCTGAGAACAAAATTGTCTTTGGCGATTTCAATATAGACGCCGACAAAGTCATCGACGCTTTAGCAAAGCCTACTTATTAAATATCGCAATAGCCCCTAACACCATAGCTTCGGTTCCGAGCTTAATAGACGGCTCAGGCTCTATCTTGAAGAACGGCGAATGGTGAGATGCGGCCGTTGCAACGTCTTCTGGCAGCGTTCCGCCGACAGCAAAGTAAACGCCTTTAACATCATGCTTAGGGTCAACAAAATAAGCAAAGTCTTCTGCGCCCATGCCCTGACGAGGCTGCTCGAGTAATACATCTTCGCCCAAGCCATCTGCCCAAACAGATTTAAGATAGCGCGCCATTTTTGCGTTATTTTTGGTTGGCGGAGTGCTTTGCTTAAGGCGCGTGACAGTTGGAAGTTTATCCTTTGGAACGCCGAGAGATATCGCGACCCCTGCCGCCACACGGTCAATGGCGTCAAGTAAAGTCGCGCGAACCTTGGGGTCGTCAGATCTGACGGTTAATTGCAGGTCAACACGGTCGCCGATAATATTATGCTTCGTGCCGCCATGAATTGAACCCACTGTAATCACGCCGGGCTGTAACGGCGCAATAGACCGGGACACAACACTTTGGAGACTTACCACAATCTGGGAAGCAACGAGAACGGGATCAACACCTTTATGCGGCGAGGCCCCATGCGCGCCAATACCGTGAACCGTAATATCGACAGAATCTGAGCTTGAATAGGATAGGCCTTCTGAAACAACAATTTTTCCAGTCGGAAGTTGCGCGGCGACATGAAAGGCCATGGCGTAGTCTGGCTTTGGAAACTTCGTGAAAAGACCGTCCTTAATCATTTCATTTGCGCCCGAGATGATTTCCTCAGCGGGTTGCCCAATAAGCACAAGTGTTCCCGACCACTGATCTTTGCGCGCGGCCATTTGCCGAGCCGTCCCAATGAGTGATGTTATATGTACGTCATGACCACAAGCATGCATGACATAGTTCTCTTTATCATCAATACCGACTTGCTTAGCCGTTGAGGCATAAGACAGACCTGTATCCTCTTTAACGGGAAGTCCGTCCATATCAGCCCGTATCATAACCGTAGGCCCGTCGCCATTTTCAAGGACCGCAACAACACCCATCTGCCCCACACCTGTTGTCACGTCATAGCCTAGCGCCTCAATTTCCGAGGCCAAGCGTTTGGCCGTCTCGGTTTCCCGAAAAGAGAGCTCGGGGTTTTTATGGAAATGCGTAAATAGGGATTTTAGGTTTTTATCGTAATCAGCGGCTATATCAGCCTTTAGAGAACTATCAGTATCATGCGCATTTGCCATGCTAAGCGTTAAATAACTTGCCGCAAATAATAGTCCTGAAACCGCAATTTTCTTAATCATAATGGCCTCTTCCCAGCTCAAGATATCATTATAGGCTCACGGGGAACAATGTAAGATGTTTCTCCCTTTGCGCGAAGAGCGAGCCGTTTAATCGACTAAACGGAAAAACTCAGCCCGCTGTTCAGGCTTATGAAATTTTCCAGATAATGCTGAGCTAATCATACGGTGAGGTGTTTGAATACCGCGCATGGTCATACAGAGATGCTCGCCCTTGGCCATAACAGCGACATCTTCTGTGCCAAGAGCCGTTTTAAGCTCATT
This sequence comes from uncultured Hellea sp., assembly GCA_964472905.1. Taxonomy (GTDB): domain Bacteria; phylum Pseudomonadota; class Alphaproteobacteria; order Caulobacterales; family Maricaulaceae; genus Hellea. The sequence continues at coordinate 34,592 of CAYYMI010000023.1, forward strand.
GGCAATGTCAGAGACCAATTGTTCTTGCAGTGTTAATTTATGGGCGTGCTTATGCGCAATACGAGCGAATTTAGACAGTCCTAAAACTCTATCATCAGCAATATAGGCCACAGAAACATCGCACCAGAACGGTAACATATGGTGCTCACACATTGACCAGACTTTCATCCCCGTTACCGCAACCATTTGATTATGGGTGACAGAAGAAAAGGTCGTGTCCAGTTTCCCTGGTTCATATTCAATAAATTCCCGCCAGAAATTGGCAATGCGCCGAGGTGTTTCTTTCAGGCCTTCGCGGTTGGGGTCTTCACCCAAAGCTTCAAGAAGTTCAGTGACTAATGATTTTACGCGGGCATGGTCTATTTTTTTTGTCATGTCAGATCTTTATTAAAAAACGGCGTCCCCAATTTATACGCCGTAAAGGTGAATAGCGATTGAATTAATCATGATAGTTTTGAACGAATAGCCTCGACACGTTTTTTATTCACGCCGCGGTCAGAATATCCGACGCGAGACGCAGACCGAATATGCCAAATATTATCTTTGTCATGGCGAATTTCAACATCATCAACGAATTTGAAAATTTTACTCATATAGGTGGCGGACAAATAACTATCTGTTTCAGATGTGATAGTTCCGCCCGTGGCCGTAATAGCCATTTTAATTCCGCTTAATGTTCCGTGAAGCGGGGCAACCTTTTTTTCGGGCTGAACATCTATTTCAGATGACACCGAATTAGGCGCCGAGCCTGGTTCAGCCAAATGGCCACTTATTAAACCCTTGGCTTTCCCTTTTTGAGATTTTAGCCCCATGAGAAAAAACAGCACGCAAATGAGAACGATAACGCTAATAACAAATTTCATAATATCATCCAAAGATTAAGCTTGAAACGTAATCATCATACCATGTCGGTCCCGTCAAGCTTTGGAAGAAACCATTATGTCCGCCATGGTCATGAATAATCCGCCGCGCATTCTCATTTAACGTCAAGCTCATAATATCATCAACCGGAATGATGCCGTCATCACGCGCCGTCACAAGGCTTATGGGCACGGGGCAATGTTCAAGATCATGCGGGTCAACGCGGTAGGCATTAAAATAACTCTCCATATCCGGATAGTCCGAATATTTTGGAATGAGCTTACTGGTCATGCTCAGAACTTTACGTTCTGACATAATGTAATCAAAATCATAAAGATGCGGATAAAGCGCTTGTTTCTTTTTCAGCGAGGCCGTCCATTTTTTGAGGAAATAACGACGGTAAAGCCAAGTTTTATCAACCAATGGCGCCGCGCCCCAGGGGTCAACCACAGGACTAATCGCGAAAATATGTTGTAAATTTTTAATGGTTAGATCGCGCAAAGAGCGCGCGATACGCAGTGAAAAATTTCCGCCCAGTGAAAATCCAACAATATAAACCGGCGCGCCATCAGCTAGCTCAGCCGCTTGTTTGACAGCATCGAAAACTTCATTGAACAATGTCGAATAAAATAAGCCTTCGTTCAAATCATGGCTATCGCCGTGATCGCGGTAATTCAGCCTGAAAACCGACGCGCCTTGATGATACATATGCCGCCCGCACGCCACGACATAGGTGCTGTCTTGGCTCCCTTCCCAGCCATGTAGGAAAATAACCAAAGCTTTATTCTCGGGATGGGGGGAATAACTGCCTTTCAACCGCACGCCATCTTCACAATCCATAATACGGTCTTGGGCTATATCGAGCATCGGGTTTTTACCGCGCTTGCGAAATTTAAAACTCGCCAGTGCTGTTTGCACCAAGGATGGCCGCAGCCAAAAAGGCGGCGCAAAGCCAGCTATATCGCGCGCGGCAACATCAGAGGAAGATATAGCAGAGGCAGGCCCATCGGGCGGTAATATGACATCTTGTGATTTCATCTGCATTAGGTGACTTGCCAAAGCTAGAAAATCAATCCTAAAAAACCATATGTTGCAGTCACGCTTTATTACGCTTCTAACGCCGCTTATTTTTCTGACGGGCTGCGCGACACTTGAATTAGGGACAGCCTATTCCCTCACCAAGCTATCGCCGACCGAAATTGACCCTCGCAGCGGACGAATTGCTATCCTGTGGCCTGAGGCCTTTACCCATTATCGGCCGCCTTTCACAGACTTCAAAGCAACCAAAGACAAAGTAGTTCAAATTGAGGGGCAGTTTAAATTTATTACCGACCCGGCAAGCGAAAATTTCGTCCCTCGCAACCCGAATGAACCGGGAGAGCTCGTTATCTATGCTGTAGATGAAGCGCAATATCCCATGGCCTATAAAGCTCAGGATGTCCTGCGCGATCAAAAAGAGACGGATAAATTTTTCGGCGGCCCCGACTGGCAGGTCAAAACCCATACGGATTTTAGTTTCACTGTTGAGCGCGCCGCCTACCGCGCTTATTGCGAGGGCAAAGGTGATCTGGATATTTCAATTTGGGTCAAAGCCAACGCATCCAAACCCTTCCAACGTCTTGTCGATGAAAAGGGCATAGATAATTTCCTCTCAGGCCAGCTGAAAGGTGATTGCGATAAGCCTGACACGAATTTGATTACGCGAGAAAAACCCGCCTCACCCAAAGATAAGCCTATATTGCATCCAACACTTTAAGAAATTGAATGTCGGTCCCGGCTCGTGGGCCGGGATGACATCGTTACCCTGTCTCAAACTCCATAATCACTTCGTCTACCGCGAGGTTGTCTCCGGCTTCACAGTTGATTTTGGCGATGACGCCTTTTTTCTCGGCCCGTAATGTATTTTCCATTTTCATGGCTTCGACGACAGCGAGGGCTTGGCCGTCTTGAACTTCGTCGCCTTCTTTGACCATCACAGAGACAATCACGCCGGGCATGGGGCAGAGCAGGAGATTCGATGTATCAGGCGCAATTTTGATCGGCATAAGCTTGGCCAGCTCCGCCCCGCGCGGGGTGCGCACAGCAACTTTAAACTCACACCCTCTGTGCCAGACCGTATAACCTTCGGCGCATTTACGCGCTTTGAAATTAAAACTGTTATTATCAACAAAGGCACGGACAAGCTCTTGCCCTGGTTTCCAGCTCGTCAGCACTTCCATTTCAATGGCGGCTTTGTCCTCATCGGGATTATCCATGACGATCGTACGCAGGCCTTGCTCGCCATTAATATCGGCGGTGTAATGGGTGTCGCCAATCTGTACCGCCCATTCATCAGGAATATGACGAGCATGATTGGCCAGAGCGCCAGTGATTGCAGCCGCGCGGTGTTCGGAAATATCATGCATGAGCGCGCACATCGCGGCGAGTTTGCGCGTATGGCCCAGATTAACCTCGGCCCCCTCAAAGCCGTCTGGATATTCATCGGCGATAAAGGCGGTGGTGATGTCCCCGCGTTCAAACCGGTCATGATCATAGACCGCTTGAAGGAAGGGAATATTGTGCCCAATACCGTCGAGCTCAAATTCGTCGAGGGCGCGCTTCATCGTATTTATGGCGACGCCGCGGTCCTCGCCCCATGTGCAGAGCTTGGCAATCATCGGATCGTAATACATCGAGATTTCGCCGCCCTCAAAAACGCCCGTATCATTACGTATGATTGAGCCGCTCGCCAGCGTGCCTTCAGCGGGCGGGCGGTAGCGTTTGAGACGGCCAATTGACGGCAGGAAATTCCGGTAAGGGTCTTCGGCGTAAATACGCGATTCAATCGCCCAGCCATTGAGCTCCACATCTTTTTGTTTGATCGTGAGCTTATCGCCATTTGCCGATTTTATCATCTGCTCAACGAGGTCTACGCCTGTAATTAATTCCGTCACAGGATGTTCGACCTGTAGGCGGGTATTCATTTCTAGGAAGTAAAAGTTTTTATCCTTATCAACGATGAATTCCACCGTGCCCGCGCTGTCATAATCCACCGCTTTGGCGAGCGCGACGGATTCTTTGCCCATCGCGGCGCGGGTTTTTTCATCGAGGAAAGGCGAAGGTGCTTCTTCGATGACTTTTTGGTTGCGGCGCTGAATGGAGCATTCGCGCTCGCCCAGATAAATCACATTGCCATGCTTATCGCCTAGAACCTGAATTTCGATATGGCGTGGCTCTTCGACGAATTTTTCAATGAATATTCTATCATCACCAAAACTATTGGCGGCTTCGTTTTTGGAGGAGGCGAAGCCTTCGCGCGCCTCGGTATCATTATAGGCAATACGCATGCCCTTGCCGCCCCCGCCCGCAGACGCTTTGATCATCACGGGATAGCCGACTTTTTTAGCAATTTTAACGGCCTCATCGGCATCTTCGATCAGGCCCATATGGCCCGGTACACAAGACACGCCTGCATCTTGGGCGAGTTTCTTGGAGGTGATTTTATCACCCATAGCTGAAATGGCTTTAGGATTGGGGCCAATGAAGGTGACTTTGGCTTTTTTGAGCTTTTTGGCAAAGTCCGGATTTTCCGACAAAAAGCCATAACCGGGATGCACCGCATCTGCGCCGGTGTCTTTAATGGCGGCCATGATCTTATCCATCACGAGATAGGATTCAGAGGCCGCAGGCGCGCCAATATGCACCGCCTCGTCGGCCATCTCGACATGCAGCGCATTTTTATCCGCGTCCGAATAAACCGCCACGGTCTTAATGCCCATCTTACGGGCAGTCTTAATCACGCGGCAGGCAATTTCCCCGCGGTTCGCTATGAGGATTTTTTTAATCATTTATATTGGCTTCGTGCTTTGTAATCTCGTCCATTTTCACTCACAGCGGCAGGTTCCCATGTTTCTTCCACGGGTTTTTGAGCTGCTTATCCTTGAGCATGGCAAAGGCGCGGTTGACGCGTTTGCGTGTGCCATAGGGCTGTATCACTTCGTCAATATAGCCAAGCTCGGCCGCGCGAAACGGGGACAGGAATTTGTCTTCATAATCCTTGATATGGGCGTCGGTTTTGGCCTGATCATCCAAATCTTGGCGGTGGAGAATTTCAGTCGCGCCCTTGGCCCCCATCACCGCGATTTGCGCGGTGGGCCACGCATAATTAATATCGCCGCGCAAATGTTTGGACGCCATCACGCAGTAAGCCCCGCCAAAAGCTTTGCGGGTAATGACAGTGACTTTGGGCACGGTCGCTTCGCCGAACGCATAAAGCAATTTCGCGCCATGTTTAATCACGCCGCCAA
>CAYYMI010000024.1:0-38344 GCA_964472905.1 uncultured Hellea sp.
GCGTCGATTTTAGCCACGTCAAATTCAGCAGAGCCGCCGCGCTCCCAAATATTCTTAGCCGCTTCTTTTGGGATTACGCCTAGCTCAGCCAGCGCGTCACAGCCATGGGCCTCTATCTCGAACCAAATCCGGTATTTTGTGGCCGCCGACCAAATCTCGGTCATTTCTTTGCGGGCATAGCGTTCAATCATTTTGATACCTTTATGAGGGACTCACCCTATCTATGCGCGCCTTAGACAAAAGGTGGGCGCGAAGGTCAACCCTCATTACGTGCTTCAGCGGCGGCCCAATCTGATGGAAGTGTTTGTCTGACTAACATATAAAATATGAAGGACAGAAAATAGGCACCGAAAGTAACATACATTGCGAGGCGAGTGGCGTTAAGCTCTGTCTCTCCTCGGCCTAGAAACACATCAATCATCACACCTGCAAATGTCGGCCCGCCGCCCAAAGCGATCATATTTAAGACGAAGAAGAACAGAGCCGTGGACATAGCTCGTAATTTCACAGGGGCCAGCGTCTGCGCGATAGCAAAACTTGGCCCCAAATATACACCAAGACATAGCTGTAAGGCTGCGCCAATCATAAGATGCAGAGCAATTGAGGGCGCCCAAAAAGCGGCAACAGCAAGAGGTAAGGCAAAGAGGATTGAAATAGCTGGAATGGTTCCATAGGCTCGAATATCGGTTTTGGCTTTCCAGTCTACCAGTTTTGCGCCGAAATAGGTTCCAGCAACATAAAATGTACCATTAATAATTCCAATCCAGATTATGAAGGTTCGGGGACTAAAGTCTGGTTCTAATAGACGTAGGAACTTTGTTTGAAATCCTGAAATCGCGTAACTGGCAAAGCTCGCAAAAGCTATACCTAAAGCCATCCACCACCATGACTTAATTGATAATATCGTCATGACGCCGGGTTGAAGGCTAAGGAGGAACATTGTGACGATAAAGATAACGAAGGGTATAACGAAAACCCACGAAATATACCCAAGAGCCCATGCGCCTATCAGTAAAGCAAGCAATCCGCCAAATATTCCTATGCGCGGGGGCAGGTTTGATTGGGCAAATGATTGACCCAAAGGGATATATCCAGAAGGCGCTTTCATGCCAACTTCCATAGCGCCGCGTTCAGGTTCGCGGATGGCTATTTTGACAATCACAGCGAGTAAGATACCGAAAATACCAAGAGTAATAAAAATTCGTCGCCAATTCACGCTCTCAGCATCGGCTCCTAACAGAGCAGCCGTAAGGAAATAGGCTGACATGATTCCTAATGGAATACCGAGAGAGTAGACACCAAGCGCTCCTGCGCGCTCTTCTTTCGCGTAGAAATCTGAAATCATAGAATGTGAGGGCGGACTACCGCCCGCTTCACCGATACCTACGCCGACACGGGCGAGGGCAATGTGCACAAAATTTTGAGCGTAGCCTGTGAGCGCCGTAAAACCGCTCCAGACCGCTAAAGCCAATGAGAGCAAGGTAACCCTATTCATCCGGTCCGCGAGAAAAGCGAGGGGGATACCCATTATCGTATAAAAAGCTGCAAAGGCTAAGCCGACCAATAGGCCCAGTTGGGTGTTAGTTAGATTTAGGTCTGCTTGAATCCAAGGCGCAAGTATCCCAACGATTTGGCGGTCTATAAAATTAAAGCCGTAAACTAGCGTCAGAAGCAATAAAGCAAATGTACGGTACTTTGACGAAGCTTTCGCCTTAGCTTTATCTTGCTTCATATAAATTCCTTACATCAATCCCAATGATTTTAACGATACGATATCATTTCTTCCGATTATCAGGTGATCATGGACGGCCACCCTTATAGGCTTACAGGCTTGCACGATTTCTTTGGTCATGTCGATGTCTGATTGACTGGGCGTTGGGTCGCCGCTGGGGTGATTATGGGTCAGGATAATCGCCGTGCTTTCATGGGCTAAAGCCCGCTTTAAAATTTCACGTGGATAAACGGGCGCGCGGTCAACTGTGCCTTGGCCTAAAACTTCATCGGCAATAAGACGGTTTTTACGGTCCAAAAATAAGACCCGAAATTGTTCAGTCGCTTCGAATTGCATGGCCGAGCGGCAGTAATCAAGAAGCGCGCTCCATGAGGATAAGACAGGCCGTCCCAAGATTGACTCTTGTCCTAATTTTGTGGCGGCAGCGCGTAGTATCTTAAGGTCCAAGGCGATCTTTTCACTGATACCTTTGACTTCGGTCAGGCGGTCAATGGGCGCGGCTATGACTTCAGCAAAGCTTCCAAATTTCGCAATAAGGTCTTTGGCAATGGGTTTGACATCGCGGCGGGGGATAGAGCGAAATAAATACAGTTCGAGTAGTTCGTAATCTGCAAGGGACTCTGCACCTTTTTCAGCAAACCTCGCTCTTAGGCGGTCCCGATGTCCATGATAATGAGGTTTAGGAGTTTTCATTACATTTATATGCAAGCATTATGTGAGCAACCATATATTAGCATCAGCCACATTGTCCATGCACATGATATCAAGCCCACGAGGATTGATATAAAAATTCTAGTGATTATGCGAAACTCTTTTGCTTTCCATAATATCAGTACTGGAGCTGCTAAGATTATCGTCCATACCAGAATAAGGAAAAGCAAATCTCCAATATATGGCATTTTGCTATTAGGGGCCGTCTGTCCGCTAATGATACGCCACATCAAATCAAGTCCAATAAGCCAGAATGGGAGTGAAACTAATAGTAATGTTGTTTTTAGTTTCAAGCGCCGCATTTAAACATAAGGCGGGCAGTGCAGCCCTTTGGGAGACGTTGTGAAAATTTCGAGCCCATCTTTGGTCACGCCAATAGAGTGCTCAAATTGAGCCGTCAGTTTTTTGTCCCGTGTTACGGCTGTCCATCCGTCGCTGAGAATTTTTGTATCAGGTTTGCCCAGATTAATCATAGGCTCGACTGTAAAGAACATGCCCTCGCGCAAGGCCTCGCCTTCACCAGGGCGGCCAAAATGCAATATATTAGGCGCGTCATGAAAAAGGCGACCAAGTCCATGTCCGCAAAAATCCTGAACCACAGAACAGCGCTCGCCTTCGGCAAAGGTCTGTATAGCATGCCCGATATCGCCTGTTGTGTTGCCGGGTTTAACGGCGCCTAGTCCTAGCATCATGCTGTCATAAGTTATTTTGATTAGGCGTTCCGCGCGGCGGTTGATCTCACCGACAGGATACATTCGCGATGTATCTCCGTGCCAGCCATCGACAATCACTGTGACATCAATATTGACGATGTCGCCATTCTTCATTGGCTTGTTATTGGGAATGCCGTGACACACAACATGATTGATGGATGTGCATATTGTATGCTGATATCCGCGGTAGCCCAAACAAGCCGGCACGGCGCCATTATCAACCACAAATTCGAAGGCCGCTTTATCTAATTCCGCCGTAGTGACCCCTGGCTTGACCATCGGGACAAGTAAATCCAGACATTCCGCCGCTAATCGCCCCGCCTTGCGCATGCCTTCAAAGTCAGACTCGGTGTGGAGCTTAATCGCGCCGTCGCGCATATCAGGCGCGTCTTTGGCATCAATATAATTCATGTCTTATAACTCTTATTCATGGCGCGGCTATAACAGGAGGTTAGAAATTTCGCTAGCGCTAGTTTTTCACAATTAAGGTGTGTCAGCCGCCGCGATAAATTGCATCAATTTCATGGCTGCGGGCATAGCGTTATCGCGTAATTTTCCGAGGACCGCCATTTTCTCTTGATCTTGCTTGTCAATATTGGCGACGAGTTTTGAAAAACCGTCAAGGCGGTTATCCATCATCCATTGACGGATGTCGGGATCTTGCCCCCATTTTTGTTGGTTCATCATAAAGGCCAATGTCATGCGCATATAATCATCCAATGTGTCAGGTAAGGGGACTACTTTGCAGTAGTCGTTTTTTTCCTTTTCTGGCTTTTGACTCGCCTCGATATGAGCGATGAAGGAGGCTGAAAATACGGGTTGATAAGAGCGTACCATTTGGGGCGTTATTATATCGCTATTGAACACAGGAATGTCCCCGCCATGGTCTTTGATGGCGCTGGCGGAACAATCAACAAATACAGTGTTAGGCGCTGTCTTGATCTTGCCGTTGTTTAAAACCATCTCGTCTGTGCCAATTTTTGTGACATGGCCCATCCGGATAATATTTTTTATACGGCGTAATTGGTCTAATTCTATCTGACTAATCGTTGCGCCATGAAACATTTGCGGCCGAACATTGGGATTGAGCCTGACAAAATAACCACAAGCTTCTAATCGATCAAACATATCTTCCGGCGTTTGGGCATTTGCAATGGCTTCGAATTGGTTCGCTTGGGCGCCTATTGTGTCAAAAAAGAACGCTTCGCCGACCTGAGTATTTTTACGGTCAAGCATCCACGCATCACGCGATATAACCCATTTAATATCATCAGGGTTTACGCCGTTTTGTAAAAGCCAGAGGCAAGCATCCACTCCTGTTTTTCCTCCGCCTATTATCACATAAGCCGCTGGAGTTTGAGTGAGTTTAGCAAGATCATTCAAGGGTATGAAATTCACCCCCTTAGCGACCTTGAAATTTGGTGTGTGTGTTGAGGGAACAGTTGTATTCAAATAGGTGCAATTGACGAGTTTTTTATAGTCTACTGTATAGGCTTCGCCGCTCAGTTTATGCTTGAACTCACCATTTTCTTTGTGATCGCATAATGGAAAATATTCTACGCGGCCTGATGGCAGAAAGGTTTGCTGCATGACCTCTTCGAAATAAGTCATGACTTCCGACCCGGTTGCCAGATCGGCAAGACCTTTATTCCAACCCAGATTGTCGACGCGGCCTTGGCTAAGTTCTTTGGACGAGACGCCATAAAATGCGGAGGGTTGATGTAGGGTAACAAAAGGGTAGGCCGAGTTCCAATGTCCGCCAGGTTTAGCAAAGCGGTCGACGATAATCATATTCGCGTCGGTTTCACTTAATAGCGTATCCGCGAAGGCCATGCCCATAGCGCCGCTACCAATGATCAAGTAATCTGTTTTAAGGGTTTTGGGCATTACTATTGGTCTTTGTCTCTTCCAAATCTGCAAGTGACATTTCACAATGACTACAAGCTGGCAAGAGCAAGTCACGAGATGGTTTTAGAAACGAAAGAGGCCGCATCCACAAATGCGACCTCCAAACTGGGCCCGAATAAATTCGTTTACGCCCCAGTGATTGCAACCCCTGCCCGGTTGGGGATGGGCCCACATACGGTTGCATTATGTTTCTACCCGAATAGCGTGTGTGTGTCTTGACGATTTAGAACAAGGTTTTTGACAATATAGAACAATGTGTTTAGCTATCAGTCATGGGCGCTACATCATCGAGATTCTTAATCAAGAACATAGAAAGCTTAATGGGTTTAGGCGTTCCGGAAAGCGCTATATTGGATTGCGTTCCCGGTGGGTGGCCTGCTCTAAATAACCCTGTCTTGCGCTTCCCGCGTGACATTCTTATCAATATTTTTCATGTCGCGGAACAGATAAGCGATGACCCTGCTATAGGCTTTCGTTGTGGTCTAAATCATGGACATGTGACCTATAATGATATTGCTTTTACAATTCTCTATTGTGAAAATTTGCGGGAGAGCTTTGCTATCAGTGTTAGGTTTGAATCTCTTGTTCAACAAATTGGGTATAATAGTTTAATCGAAGATGAAAATGTCGCTCATATAATATGGGAGACACATGAAACCGATCCTGAAAAGTTACGGCATATTACTGATTTATCTTTTGCGACTCTTGCCAGAATGGGCATGTGGATGAAGGCGGTGCATGGTTTATCGGTTAAAAAAATGCAAGTCCGGCATAGCCAAACAAATTATCACGACCAATATTTGGCACTATTTGATTGCCCTATTGAGTACGGAGCCCAGAAAGATATTGTGACATTTGATAAGGCTTTTTTGGATGTTCCATTACCGGGACATAACCCTCAGATGCTTAAATTATTAGTCGCAAAACTTGAACGCGATTTGTCATTACTCGGCCAAACCGTGTCAGAAACAGAAAGTGTCAGACGTTATTTGGAAAAGATTATTGGTGACGAGCCCCCCACGATAAAACATATTGCCCAGTTGATGAATACTCAGGATTGGGCATTAAGACGAAAACTTAAACAGGAAGGTACATCTTTTAGACGCATATTAGAAACGGTTCGCAAAGAACGTTATGAACTTTTGGAGCAGCAAAATATTCACACTCAGGTTCAGATTGCGGGCTTGTTGGGATATAGTGAACAAAGCGCCTTTTCACGGGCTTACAAAAAATGGTACGGAGCCGCACCAGTGAGGCCCAGAAAACGATAAGGTAGCTCATGAAAATTGTTACGGCAGGCGTTCTTTTAATTGGGGATGAGCTTTTATCGGGACGGACAAAAGATACTAATCTAAGTACAATCGCCAAATGGCTTGGCCCGCTAGGCGTGCAGGTTGGGGAAGCGCGCATCATCGCAGATGACCCTGAAACGATTACGCAGACGGTTCGGGCCTTTTCAGAGCGTTTTGATTATGTCTTTACCACAGGCGGTATAGGACCAACCCATGATGATATCACCGCTGATTGTATCGCTGCCGCTTTTGGGGTGGGGATCAGTGAACGCGAAGACGCCATGGCGGAGCTGCGCACGCGTTATAAGGAGTCTGAGTTAAATGAAGCCCGCCGCCGCATGGCGCGTATTCCGGACGGGGCGAGCCTGATTAAAAACCCCGTCAGTCAAGCGCCAGGTTTTCAAACTCAAAATGTTTTCACCATGGCGGGCGTCCCGTCGATTATGAAAAGCATGCTTGCCGATATTGAGCACCGCATAGAGGGCGGGGCCAAAGTTTATTCGCGCACTGTCGAAGCGCCCAATATCGGAGAGGGGGACGCGGCCAAAGCTTTAGGCGAACTTGAGAAGGCATATGCAGGTGTCAATATCGGGAGCTACCCATTCTTTAATGCGGGGCTACACGGCGTAAATTTCGTCGCGCGCGGGCGGGATGAAACTGTGCTTGATGAGGTTGAGGCTAAGTTGCGCGAATTGGTGACGTCCTTAGCTAAATAAGCTAAGGTGGCATATGAGTTCAGAAACAATTACATCGGCGACTATAACGACTGCTGACCTTGCGGGGCGGTATAAGTCTACGGCAGGGTCGCAAGAAGGCGTTGAGCCAGCTCTTGTGAATACCATCATGGAGCAGGTCAACGCGCAAGGCTATGTCATCATCAAGAAACTCTTTTCTGATGAAGCTATGAACGCGCTTAAAGCCGACGTCCTTCCCCGTTTCAAACATCCTTCTGGGCGCAATAACTTTGAAGGCCTCGCCACGCAGCGGATTTATTCCATGATGGTCGAGACGGATATTGCGAACCCCATGGTCGAACATCCGCTAATTATGGGATTGCTTGATAAAATCTTTGAACCCAATTATCTCCTCTCGCAATTACAGGTCATCAATATCCATGCAGGGGAGGCCGCGCAGCCGCTCCATTATGATGATGGGTTTTATCCGTGGCCGCGTCCGCGCCGCGCGCTTGGGGCCGCGACAATTATCGCTGTAGATGATTTTACCGAGGATAACGGCGCTACGGTTTTAATACCCGACTCTCATAAATGGGATGACCGCTTGCCAAGCGTAGAAGATAAAGCCAAACTTATCAAAGCGGTGATGCCCAAAGGCTCGGTGCTCTTTTTCCTCGGCACGCTCTGGCATGGCGGCGGAGCCAATGAGAGCGCGGCGTCTCGCATGTGCTTGACCGCGCAATATTGCGCGCCGTTCTGCCGGACCCAAGAAAATTTTTCGCTCTCAATTCCCAAAGCGCGCGTAAAAACATTTTCAGAAACGATGCAGCGCCTCTTAGGCTATTCCATCCATCCGCCCTTTATGGGCATGGTGGAAGGCAAACATCCCAAGCGGGTTTTGTAATTGGTCAGATATAATTTTGCCCAAAACAGCAGAATTTTATAATTGTCTGCTAATGGAATGTCGTAGACATGCGAAATAAACTATTTATACTCAAATAACAGGAATATAAGTTCCACTAATAAGTGGACTTTTTATAGAGTATTATTCCCAAAGCGTAGTATTGAGTCCAAAGTCACAAATTTAGAGGACTGACGTATGACAGCTATCTTACATCTTGCCATTCCCGCTGGAGATCTCAGTAAGACTGTAAAGTTTTATACTGACGTTCTTGGGTGTAGCCTTGGTAATAGTGAAGAGGGCCGCTGGGTTGATGTCAACTTTTGGGGTAATGAACTCACGTTGCATCAGAGTGAAGAAAAACTCCCCAATGTCCGTCACGATGTCGATATGGGCGCTGTGCTTGTTCCTCATTTTGGTATTCATCTAACGCAAGATGATTTTGATGGAGTCAAAGACCGTATCGCCGTTGCGGGGCTTGAATATATCGATGAGCCTTATCGCCGGTTTAAAGGGGATAAATATGAACAAGAAACGTTCTTCATCGCCGATCCCAATCAGAACATTCTTGAAATAAAAACAATGATGAACCCTGAGGTTCTGTTTGAAACAGTCTAGATAGGGGTTTTGACCGGCTGCTAGTCACGCTGTAAGAGGGCCTGTCTAACGGCTTTGTGCTATAGGTCGTGAAGCCCTAAGATGACTTTATGAGTTGCTCTCTCAGTACAAATTTTTGGATTTTCCCTGTGGAGGTTCTTGGAATTTCGGCAAAGACAAATCGGCTTGGAACTTTGAAACCCGCCAGTAAGTCTTTGCACCATAGCCGTAACTCTTCGGCGCTTACCTTTTTCCCTTCGGCCAATTCGATAAAAGCACAAGGGGTTTCGCCCCATTTATCGTGAGGCATAGCGACGACGGCCGCGACTGAAACGGCGGGATGACGATATAGCGCCTCTTCGACTTCGATGGAGGAAATGTTTTCACCGCCAGAGATAATGATATCTTTGGAGCGGTCTTTGAGCTGGATATATCCATCGGGGTGACGGACCCCGATATCGCCCGAATGAAACCATCCCCCTGCAAAAGCCTCCTGGGTCGCTTTGGGGTTTTTGAAATAACCCTTCATGACAACATTGCCTTTAAACATAACTTCGCCCAAAGTTTCCCCATCACGCGGCACAGCCATCATCGTCTCTGGATTGATAACATCAAGGTCTTCTAAAGGAAGGTAACGCACGCCTTGACGCGCCTTTAAACTCGCTTGTTGATCTGAGGGTAAATCAGACCACTCTTGATGCCAGTCATTGACCACCGCAGGGCCGTATGTTTCCGTAAGGCCGTAAAGATGCGTAACATCAAAGCCAGATGTTTTCATATCGGCCAGCACTTTTTCGGGCGGCGGCGCGGCGGCGGTAAAGAATTGAACCGTTTTATCAAGCTCTCGTTTCTCGTCCTCAGACGCACCTATAATAAGTGACATGACAATCGGCGCCCCGCAGAGATGAGTGACATCGTGATCGGCTATTGAATTCCAAATGGGCTTGGCGCGAACTTGGCGCAGACAAACATGTGTTCCAATAATCGCTGACATCGTCCACGGAAAGCACCAACCATTGCAATGAAACATGGGTAGCGTCCATAGATAGACCGAATGTTTGGCCATAGACGTTGTTATCGCATTGCCTTGCGCCAAAAGATAAGCCCCTCGGTGGTGTGAGACTACGCCTTTAGGATTGCCCGTTGTGCCCGAGGTGTAATTAATTGAAATAGCGTCCCACTCATCCTCTGGCATGAGCCAGTCGTAATCGATGTTGCCTTGGGCGAGGAAGCCTTCGTAATCTACGGCGCTACTCTTAGCTCTATCGCCTATATATTCAGGGTCATCATATTGAATAACCTCAGGTTTGACTGTGGTTAGGGTGAGCGCGTCTTGAAGAACGGGCATAAGCTCACTGTCGACGATAATGATTTTTGATCCCGCATGGTCGAGCTGGAAGGCAATGACAGCCGCATCGAGCCGCGTATTGATAGAGTGCAGTACCGCGCCGCACATTGGCACGCCGTAATGAGCTTCGAGCATAGCGGGGGTATTAGCCAAAAGCGCAGAGACCGTATCGCCTCGTCCAATTCCGCGTTGGGAGAGGGAAGAGCCTAGCTGTCTTGATCGCGTATAAAAGTCCAAATAATTACGGCGGAGTTTACCATGGATAATCGCCGTATGGCCTGGAAAGACTAAGGCTGCTCGTTCCAAAAATGTTAGAGGCGTCAGCGGTTGATAATTCGCAGGATTGCGGTCTAAATCCGTATTAAAGGGATTTGTCATACGGAATTACTTATCTTGCCAAGTGGGTTGCCGCTTTTCAATGAAAGCACCTATGCCTTCCTCGGCATCTCGGGCGAGCATATTTTCTACCATAACGTTGGAGGCATAATCATAAGCCTCTGATAACGTCATCTCTCTTTGCTTATAAAAGGCGAGCTTTCCAGTCGCTAATGTCATGCTGGATTTTGAGGCAATTTTTAGGGCTAGAGCTGTCGTGGTTTCACGCAAGTCATCTTCAGTAACGGCGTTATTAATTATTCCGATCTCTGCGGCGCGAGAGGCAGAGACCATATCGCCCGTCAGTAACATTTCCATGGCGTGTTTGTTAGAAACAGTGCGCGATAAAGCCACCATAGGTGTTGAGCAAAAAAGTCCGATATGCACGCCGGGCGTACTAAATTTGGCTGTGTCTGCCGCGACGGCCAAATCACAACTGGCCACAAGCTGACATCCGGCGGCGGTTGCCACGCCCGTAACCTCGGCAATAACGGGTTTGGAACAATTCACGATAGTCTGCATCAGGGTCGAACACATGGCCATGACCTTGGTAAAATAATCCCGGCCTCTATCATTGGCCTTACGGCCTGCCGTCATTTCTTTGAGATCATGCCCCGCGCAAAAAGCAGGCCCCTTTGCGGCTAAAATGATAACTCTGACGTCTTTATTATGCGAAGCTTTAGATATCGCCTCGGTAAGCTGGGTGAGCATGGCCTCAGATAAAGCATTACGCCGTCCGACATCATTTAAGGTTAAACGCAATATGCCGCTATGCTCTGGTTCGTGAAGCAATATATCAGTCGAGTTATCTACCATCTGCGGGGTCCTTGTGGTGTCTGTGTAAGTTTGCCAGTCAATTTAATATAAAACAATAGATATCGTCGGGTGCGTGAGGCCTTATGGGCTATGTTCGCACGTGGGGACTTCCGCGAGCCGCGCGGCTTATGTGAGGTTCATCTTTGGCCGAGCTAGTTTTCAGATGCGGAGATAATTTAACCCAAACTCACGACCAAAGACCCCTTTGGTCGACCATATGCCCCTGCGCGATTATTAGCTCAGGAGGCGGACTGAAATTGGCGACCTGAGTTTAGGGAGATGTCGCCGCGCGTTTATCAAACCACGTATAAAGCCCTATACCCATAACGGTCAGTAATGTGCCTAAGGCATCTACAACACCAAAGGGTTCTCCTAATATCCATATCGCCAAAATAATTGTTGATATCGGCGCAATCATCCCCACCGCGGATGTGGCTTGCGGCCCAACTCTGGATATGGCGAGGTTGACAAGAAATGACGGTATTAAGGTTGAAAACAGAGCCAAGGCTATGCCTAATCCCCATATGCGCGGGGGGAGGGATAGCGCCTCGGATACGTCACCTATGAGGACATTTTCTGTCACAAAATGGATAAAGATCATCGCGCCGGCCCCTAGCATCGCGCAACATGTAAATATAGGACTACTAAGCCGCGCAATCATCGGCTTGGCAAAGAGCTGGAAGAAGGCGAAGGCCGCTGCGCATGATAGGATCATGGCGGAGCCAAGGGGAACATTTAATCCAATCGCAATATCACCCGTCAGGAAAATCAGGCCAACCCCTGCATAGGCAATAAAGACGGACAGCACGGCGCCTTTGGTCAAGGGTTTGCCAAAGAACATGGCCCCGAAAATGAAAACAAAAATGGGATAGGTAAAAAGCAAGAGCCGTTCGAGCTGGGCCGTAATATATTTCAGGCCTTCAATATCGAGCCAAGCGCAAATATAATAGCCCAGCACGCCCGTAAGGGCGGCAAGTGTCATGTCGCGTTTTTTTAAATCGGGCAGACCTGCTGCTTTGCGTCTCTTAAGCGCCCATAAAAATATCGCGAGATAAAACGGGGCTGAAAATCCAAGTCGCATGGCCATAATCGTAATGGCTTCAACACCATTTTCAGACAGACCATCGAGGGGTTGATAGACTAGCTTGATAAAAATGGATTTCATTGAAAAGAAGACAGTTCCCAGAAGGGCAAAAACATAACCCCAATATTGGGCTTTAAAGCCCGTCGGGCGTTTGGGGTCCAATAAGGGGGCGCTGGTGACTTCGCGAAGGTTCGTTTTCATGATGTCTTTGTGGGTTTTTTGCGCCGCGTTCTAAAAAAGGATTTGAGCATTGCGGACGCTTCATCCGCTAAAATACCGCTCGTCACTGATGGGCGGTGATGACATGTCTCTTGATCGAAGAATTTCACGCCGTTTTCCACCGCGCCGCCTTTAACATCTGAGGCCCCATAAACGACACGGGCAAGCCTAGCATTTGAGATCGCCCCTGCGCACATCGTGCAGGGCTCTAGGGTGACATAAAGCGTCATGCCCGTGAGGCGATAATTCTTGGACTGATAGGCCGCATCGCGCATAGCCAGAATTTCGGCATGCGCGGTCGGATCGCAAATGCTGATAGAGGCATTACCTGTTCGCGCAATTATCTGTCCCTTATCATTGACAATCACCGCGCCGACAGGCACTTCGCCGCGCTCAGATGCTGCTTGCGCTTCCCCTAGGGCTTCGCGCATATAGTCTTCATCTCTCATGTGTCCTCTTCGGATGCGAATAGGGCAAGGTCAACCATGGAATTGAGTTCAGGTTTCGAAAAAGAAGGAAGCGAACGCATCGCTAAATTCTTAGCGCGCTCGGGTGTGGCGTCTCGGCGGGCCTGTGAAAAACTGATCGAAGAGGGGCGTATCAAGGTCAATGGTAAGACTCTGACGACGCCTGCTTTTAAGGTCACGCCCAAAGATAAAATACTATTCGATAATAAACCCATTTCGGCCAAAGCCCCACCGCGCCTGTGGCGATATCATAAGCCTGCGGGTTTGGTGACAAGTCACAAAGATGAAAAGGGACGAGAAACTGTTTTTGATAAGCTACCCAAAGAGATGGGTTATGTCATCTCAATTGGCCGTTTGGATATTACCTCTGAGGGGCTTTTACTGCTAACCAATGATGGCGAATTAGCCCGCGCTTTGGAGCTTCCATCGACAGGGTGGCAACGTAAATATCGCGCGCGCGCTTATGGGAAGATTACGCAAGATCAACTCGATACACTCAAAAGCGGCATTAAAATCGACGGCATTAAAACAGGTCCGATTGAGGCTGAACTTGAACGACAAAAAGGCGATAATTGCTGGATTGCCGTGACCATCCGCGAAGGTAAAAACCGAGAAGTGCGCCGCGCTCTGGACAGTCTTGGCTTAACCGTGAACCGACTTATTAGAATTAGCTATGGTCCTTTTCAGCTTGGGGGTATACCCAAAGAGGGCATCGAAGAAATCAGAGGAAAAGTATTGCGTGATCAAGTCGGGCATCTGGTTGATATTCCAGAATTTGTGCCTCGGCCGCAAGGACAGCGCGTGAGCAAACCCAAACGGGGGTCACATGCCAGTGCCAAACGCTTTGCCAAAGACTCCAAACCCGCCCCAAAAGGTCGAGGCAAATTTGCCCATAAAACACGCGGTAAGACTAAGCCATCAGGTCGCCGTAAGTAATGCGGATCGTTTCTGGGAATATGCGAGGCCGAAATATCGCCACGCCCAGCGGACGTAATACCCGGCCAACCAGTGATCAGACGCGTGAGTCCATTTTTAATATCCTCGCTCATGCCGATTGGGCACCACCATTAGAGGGCGCACTCGTTGCGGATATTTTCGCAGGCTCTGGCGCGCTCGGCCTTGAAGCCATTTCTCGCGGGGCAGAGTTTTGTCTCTTTGTTGAAACGGAACCGAAAGCGCGCGGCGCTATTCGTGAAAATATTGACAAAATGGGTCTTTTCGGGAGCACTCGTTTGCATCGTCATGACGCGACTAAATTAAAAATTGCCCCTGGCAACCTACGCGGTCCCTTTACCCATATCTTCATGGATCCTCCCTATAATAAAGGCCTTTGGAAGCCTGTCCTGCGTAAATTAGAGGAACATAAATTGATTGCAGATAACGGCGTTATCATCCTCGAAGTCGCCAAAGATGAAGAGATTGAATTGCATGATTTTATGGTTCTTGCTGACAAAAGTTGGGGCGCCGCACGCGTATTATTTTTAAAAAATTAAACATTGGCGTTAATCGCCTGTAAATAGTAATCTGCTTAATAGCTCTTATGACTGCGTGGCGTTTAATGGCAGGGGGGCTTAGCTTGATATGGGCACCAGTTGCCTATGGGCAAATCCTAACTACTGACCTTGAACTCAAACTCGTGCCTAATGTTGGCGCAGGATGGCAAACTATAGCTCTCGAGAACACCTATAGTGATGCCATTGTTGTGTGTACTTACAATCTCCCCAGTTTGTCATCCCCATCAGCCACAACGCGTATTCGGAATATTACTGCGACAAGTTTTCAGCTCCGAATCCAACAATTTGAAAACAGCTCTATTGTAACGGCCTCGGATGTGCACTGTGTTATCGCTGATGAAGGCGCTTATGATAGTGGCGGTCTTAAATACGAAGCCCATAAAGTCGATGCTGACCGTACCGCAGGATTAGCCGTTCCGGGTGGATGGGATTTAATTAATAACGAAAATGTCACCAGCGCCATCACGCAAAGTTATGCCAATCCGCATGTTGTAGGCCAAGTCATGTCCTTCAATGACGCGAATGCCAGTGTGTTTTGGAATTATGATTGTGATAATCGCGGAAACGGAGCATTTTTCTCCGGCCAAGCTGACGGTATTTGTGTTGGCAAGCACATAGGCCAAATTAACGGGACTCGCGCGACTGAAACACTCGGCTATATCGTTATTGAAGCAGGAACTGGCACAGTAAATGACATAACCTTTGCAGCAGCCGTTGGACCAGATATCGGCGGGGGTGTTGGAAATAATCCTCCTAATAGCTACACTGTTTCAGGCGATTTTGATATCGGCATCTTAACCCAAGCTGGCGAAGATGGCGGCCAAGGCGGATGGGCTATTTTATACGGCTCTGACCCTTTACCTAATAATCGAATAGATTGGTCTATTGATGAAGAAACAGTTGCGGGAGACACATCACGTACTCATACCACTGAAAACCTTGGTTATTGGATTTTTCATAATAACCAGAAAGCGAAACTTGAAGCTAAAAAGGGTGTTGTATTATTTGACGGCAATGTCAGCCCGTATGCAATTCCGGGATCGGATGTGATTTACACTATCAAGGCTGCCAATAATGGCTCAGGTCCTGTCGATAATGATACAGTATTCTTGGTCGACTCTCTTCCTCCTGAAGTGACTTTTTATAATGGTGATATAGATGCTGGCGGTTCGCTTACGGGTGTTGTTGACTTCGATGGAGCCGGAAGTGGCCTGTCCTTTGATGAAGCCACAGATCTGGGGTTTTCAAATTCAGCGACAAAGCCTGCAAATTTTACGGCGTGTACCTATTCTCCCGCCGCTGGCTATGATCCGAACGTCACTTTTATTTGCCTCAACCCTTCAGGTACAATGAACGAAGGTGTATTTTCATCCTCTGAATTCTCGGTCAGTTTTCGTGCAGCTGTTAAGTAATATAACTATATACTGATTCTGTCCGAAATTTTATTGTAGAGGCTTTTAGAAATATGTTTGAAGCCAAATTCATATAATTCAGACTATAACTTGAGTTGACATTGAGGTCTTTTTTCAGAGAGACTTTGTGTAGATATGAGAACTGATTCGAAAAATCGTAGACATAATCTTTCACTTTCCGATATCCTTGTTTCTTCTACTCTTAAATTAAAAGTTTTAGAAAAAGAAAGTTTGGGATGCCGGGATGAAAATTCCAATAAACTTTCTCCTAATAAAAAGTCTGGATTGCGTAAGTCACAGGTTATCAGAAGTAAGAACATTTCTAAAAAAGACGTCGACGCTTTGAGTGTTGGAAGTGCACTTAATGTGCAGAATAACAAACAAATTGAAGATAATAAAGCTTTCGAAAATAGAGTGCGTCACGCCGTAGGGCTATTAATTAAGAAATTGAACAAAGAACAAAATAACTTAAAAAATTTAAAAATAGAATATCAACGCGCGAAGAGATTAATTAAAATATTGGAAGATAAAAACTTAACTCAAAAAAAAGCACTTAAAATCTATCGAAATGAACTAAAGGCAAGAGATATAAACATTAAGTTAATCGATCCACAGCTTTTACATCTTTCAAATTCAGATATATAATTTGTTGATACAACAATATTCTTTAACGTAAAAGACAAGCAAAAATTTGAACGTTACTGAGCTTTTCATTGACGGATAAAAGAATATACACAAACTGTTAATTTAGCCTAGATGGACACAAAGATGAGCGCGGAATATGTCCCTTTATCGGGTTATGAAACTTTAACTAAAACAGAGATGCAGTCGCGGGCGGATGCAGTGTTTTCGACTTTGGTCAAGCGCCGCACTATTCGTGACTTTTCAGATAAAGCTGTATCTCGCCAATTGATCGAAACCTGCATTAAAGCCGCAGGGACAGCGCCTAGCGGGGCCAATCACCAACCTTGGCATTTTGTGGCTATTTCTAATCCTGAGATAAAGCGTAAAATTCGCATTGCGGCAGAGGCTGAGGAAAAAGAGTTTTATAACAAGCGGGCTTCGGAAGAATGGCTTGATGCGCTGTCCCCGCTTGGAACGGATGAGAGTAAACCTTTTCTTGAAACTGCGCCGTGGTTGATTGCGGTCTTTTCACAAAAACGCGGCGGGGAAAAAGCGGGACAAAATAAGAAAAATTATTATGTCACCGAGTCCGTAGGTTTAGCGACAGGGATGCTAATCACCACCTTACATTCAGCAGGGCTTGGAACTTTGACGCACACGCCTGCGCCTATGGGGTTTTTGCGTGATATATGTGGCCGCCCAAAAGATGAAAAACCGTTTGTTTTGATGGTCGTAGGTTATCCAGCAGAGGGAGCTGTGGTTCCTAAACATGCTTTGATAAAAAAAGATCTATCAGCGATTAGTACCTTTCTGGATTAGTGAGGCCAATGAACCGCATTATACTTATTTTAGCTGCAATCTTTTTTACAAGCTTGGCCGCGCAGATGTGGTTCGCGCCACAATATTGGTATGATAACACGCCGGGCGTATCA
Source organism: uncultured Hellea sp. (assembly GCA_964472905.1). GTDB lineage: Bacteria > Pseudomonadota > Alphaproteobacteria > Caulobacterales > Maricaulaceae > Hellea. The sequence goes on from CAYYMI010000024.1 coordinate 17,320, forward strand.
AATATGGGGCCTTTTAACTTACATTTTATTCTAGATGCGGCTTTAGCGTTTTTGGCCAGCGGTTTAGCAATTATTTGGGGGTTGGCCAAACATGATAAAACAGCGCTTGTTTTTGGGGCTTTCTGGCCGTGCTTACATGCTGCTTTTCATATCTGGATTTGGATTACGATGCGAGGCATGCCATTTGACTTGATTGCGGCGGTCAATCTTTTTGGGATACAGCTCCCGGCTTGGCTTGCGATGTATGCAGCCGTAAAAAACTAAACGCTTGATATAAGCGAAACAAAGACAGATTTGTAGGCTGGTCTTATATTATCAGGCTTGCACCCTCATGATGACAGGCGCATAGCAGCGTTTCGTAAGAGATTAATGTGAATCACAAAAATTCAAATCGGAATATCAATACGGTTGCCAATTCGCAGCTACCAATGCCGCTATGGGAATTTGTATGCATGGTTGCGGCTCTTATGGCGCTCAATGCCTTTGCGATTGATATTATGCTACCTGGGATGGGGGTGATCGCTGATTATTACCAAGTCACCGGTAATGATCAGCAATGGTTGCTTTATTCTTTTATGATTGGATATAGTGCGCCTCAGCTTATTTTCGGGCCGATAACGGATAGATTTGGCCGCCGAACATTGCTCTGTATTTGTATTGCGGCTTATGTTGTATTTGCCTTTATGTGTATGGCGACAAAGTCATTTTATATTTTGTGTTTGGTACGTTTTCTCCAAGGAATCTTCGCTTCAGGTATTAGAGTTATGGCTGTCTCGATAGTGCGTGATGTGACGGCGGGTCGGGCAATGGCTCGTATCATGTCTTTGGTGATGACGGTGTTTATGATTATTCCCATTATTGCGCCTGCCATTGGGCAGGGTGTTATGATTATTGCGGGATGGAAATGGATGTTTGGCGTGCTGGGCGTTGCGGGATTAATTATCCTTGTTTGGGTTCATTTTCGGCTACCTGAAACATTGAAACAAGAAAACCAACAAGCGCTTAATATATCAAAGGCCTTAAATGGGTTTTGGCAGGTTTTAACAACCCGTGTCACGCTGGGTTATATGGCAGCAAGCGGAGTAATTTATGGGGCTCTTTTTGCCTTTATCGCTGCGGCAGAGCAAATCTTTGAAGATGTCTTTCATGCAGGAGACCGATTTGCCCTATGGTTCGCTATCATAGCGGGCACACTGGCGATTGGGAATTTTGTCAATAGCCGAGTTGTTGAGCGTTTTGGGATGCGGCGCATGAGCCATGGTATTTTGCTGGCCTTTATCGGTTTTTCTATCGCTAACTATATAATACTTCAAACCGCTGGCGAAAAACTGATTTATTTCCTGCCATTATTTACTTTGACCTTTGGATGTTTTGGAATGCTGGGGGCAAACTTCTCAGCTATTGCAATGGAGCCCCAAGGGAAAATTGCTGGAACAGCGAGCGCGCTCTACGGTTTTTCGACAACGGGCGTCGCTATCATGTTCGGATATTTTGTCTCTAGCCAATTTAACGGGACAGTCTCACCCATAGTTTTGGGGTTCGTTGTGCTGGGTATCCTGTCCCTTATTATAGTTTTGATTACAGAACGCGGAAAATTATTCGAACTCGGCGCGGGGAAAGGGTAGTTATTCTTTAGCGTTTCTGATCACGCGTTTTATGTCTGCCGACATTTTTTTATTATAGGGACGTAAAAAATTTAAGCGTCCTGGCTTCCCAGTCATTGGTGAGTGCAAGGTCCAGATGCTACCAAGATGAAAACCTACTAATTTATGCTGGCCATTCATCTTGAACGTAATAGGCGACCCAGATTGTCCACCTATGGCTCTACAATCATGACTAAAAAATTCGCCATTTTGTTTATTTGGTACTCTTAATTTTACCACTGCGAGGCGGCATCTCTGAGTATTGCTTGGCAACCCACGGGCTTGAGCAAATGAAATCATAGCATTATCCAAAGGTACTATGTCTTCAAAATAACTATCGACATTATAGCGTTTTATATGATCACCACGAAGTGACTTAAATGAAATTAATGCCCAATCGGTATCAGTTCCAGGCTGATAATCAGGGGAAAAGTAAAAATTAGTGATGGGTTGAGAGTTTCCCTGAAAATCTTCAACAGAGCAATCTTGGCTATTTTCAAGGCCGTGCGCAGTGACAACAGCAAAATCATGATTTTGTTTTTTTAAGTCCTTGGGTAAACTCAGCACAGCGCCTTTTGATTGATATTCCTGATGGGCATTGAGTTTGCATTTTAGGAAAACCGCATGATTGGTTGTACGGTTCTGATTTGTTGTAACCTCGTCAAACCTAGGCATAATTGTCGAAGCTTCTGCAGAAAATAAGTCATCAGAAATAGCTGCTAGAATGGCAAAGCTTACTAAAATTAATCGACAATATTTCATTGGGTGAAATAACCTTATATGGACCTAACTCGCTTTTTCATAGCGGTCTTTGTAAATCACTTTGAGTTCCCGTTTGAGTATTTTTCCTGTGGCGCCGAGTGGAAGCTCATCTTGGAAAACGATTTCGTCGGGTAGCCACCATTTTGCACATTTTGCGGTGATGCATTTTTTGATCTCATCCTTATCCGGTGTTTTTCCCGGAACAGGCTGCACGATGAGGAAAGGGCGTTCTTGCCATTTTTCATGACGTATACCGATACAGGCCGCCATGGCGACGTCAGGATGATCAGAGGCCGCATTTTCAACATCGATAGAGCTAACCCATTCACCACCTGATTTAATCACATCTTTGGAGCGGTCTGTGATTTCCATGAACCCGTTGGGATGAAGTTTGCTCACATCACCTGTGGCGAACCAGCCATCATCAGTGAAGGCATCTGTACCCGCGCCTTTAAAGTAACCACTGGCAACCCAAGGGCCACGTACATGAAGATGGCCTTCGGCTTTGCCGTCCTCAGCAAGGACATTGCCCTCATCGTCGACGATACGCATGTCGACGCCAAAAATACGGCGACCTGCCATGAGTTTGTCTGAAACTGTGTTTTCATAGTCGCTGATATCTGTGTCAGGATGGGCGGCATATGTTGACCCCAGTGGAGAAGTTTCCGTCATGCCCCAACCTTGTTGCATGGGAATACCTAAGTCCTGCTCATATGCGCGTAATAATGACTCTGGTAGGGCAGAGCCGCCAACGAGCGCTTTCTTAACAGTTGAAATCTGGATGTTGTTAGCTTTGGCATGGTTATAAACGCCAAGCCAAACCGTTGGCACACCCGCCATTAAGGTGACGCTTTCTTGGTTTATCATTTTGCACATATTGGCTCCGTCTAGCCCAGGACCCGGCATAACGAGCTTTGCGCCGACCATAGCGGCTGAATAAACGAGGCCCCATGCAGAGACGTGAAACATAGGAACAACCGCTAAAATGACATCGCGAGATCCAGCTCCAATAACATCATTAAAGCTACCTGCCATAGCGTGAAGGATTGTCGATCGGTGGGAGTATAACACGCCTTTGGGATCTCCCGTGGTTCCGGAAGTATAACACAGAGTACACGCTGTATTTTCATCAAAGCGGGGCCAGTCTATTTGATCTGAGGCGTCAGCGATAAAACTTTCATAATCCTGAACATCTGTCTTATAATCTGGCAAGCCTTCGGTATCGGTAAGGCATATCCACTTTTTAACGCTGGGGCACATCTTTGATACGCCGTCAATAATTGGTCCAAATGTCGTATCAAATATTAGGAAGCTATCTTCTGCGTGATTGACCATCCACGCGATTTGTTGCGGCTTTAGGCGCGGGTTAATTGTGTGGACGATAGCGCCAATAGATGAGACGGCGTAATAGACTTCTATGTGGCGATAATTATTCCAAGCAATCGTTGCGACTCGGTCTCCGGTCTTTACGCCTGCCGCAATGAGAGCATTTGCAAGTTTGCGAGTGCGAACAGCACAGTCAGCCCACGTATAACGGTGTTCGCTCATGTCAGCATTAAGCGTATAAATCTCGCGATTACTGTGAACTTTGGCAGCATGCTCAATCAGATCGCTGATCATAAGTTCCTGCTGCATCATGAGACCTTGCATAGGTATCTCCCAATTATGTTTTTATCTTGTCACTCTATTTCCATCTAATAGAGTGAGCGTCAACTAACGATATGCAAAGAGTTTCATATGCCTGTCCTTCCGACTTACGAGGATGTTTTAAAAGCCGCAGAAAGATTGGAAGGCAATGCCATAAAGACAAAGCTTATTCGGTCAGACGCGATTGATGCAATGACGAGTAAGACCGTTTGGTTTAAGCCTGAATGTAGTCAAAAAGTTGGGGCCTTTAAATATCGAGGCGGGTATAATCGTTTATCTGCAATGACGGCGACTGAGCGGGCCAAAGGGGTTGTGGCTTATAGCTCGGGTAATCATGCGCAAGGTGTATCTCGGGCTGCCAAAGAACTTGGTATTTCGGCGGTTATTATCATGCCCGAAGATGCGCCTGTTGTAAAAGTGGCGGGTGTACGTAATGACGGCGCGGAGATTATTTTTTATGACCGCGAGACGGAATCGCGTGAAGAGATAGCTGATCGTATTAGCCAGAAAAAAGGCCGTATCATTGTGCCCAGTTATGATGATCCTTTTATTATAGCCGGGCAGGGGACAGCAGGTCTTGAAATCGCTCAAAGCGGTATAGACTTTGACGCGCTTATCACCTGTATGGGGGGCGGAGGGTTATGTGCAGGCATCAGCCTTGTGATGAACAAGCTTTCACCCTTTACAAAAATATATGGGGCTGAACCTGAACACTATAATGATCATCAAATGTCTTTAGAGTCAGGTCAGCGAGAACGTCTTACTAAAATGCCGCCAACATTATGCGATGCATTGATGACCCCGCAACCAGGAGAACTGACCTGGCCCATAAATTCTAAATCTCTTTCAGGTGTTTTTGACGTCACAGATGAGGCGTGTTTGAAAGCTATGGCAATCGCCAAACGTGATCTTGATGTTCAATTAGAACCGGGAGGCGCAGTGGCTATGGCCGCATTGTTAAACGGCGCTTTGTCAAATGATAATACCGCTCAGACAATTTGCATCATATTATCTGGCGGCAATGTTGATCCTGAGATTGCCACTAGAGCGGATCAGTTTATTTGAAGATGGCGTTGGCCTTTTTCAGGCGGCGTTTCAGGGTTGCCGGCAAAACATTGCGCGATTTCCATCCATTTATTAGCAGCCTCACCCGTCATACTAATTGATGTATCTTGAATGTTTCTACACTGCGTTACGACTTGAGAAAATTCGGTTGCGGTGCCCTCAACTTTATTATCTGTTTGTGGCTCATTCCATTCCCATATGGCTCCACTCGGCGCAGTCAATCTAACATAGGGTTTAGGGAGCATGGGTTGCAGTCCATTGACTTTAAATGACCAGCTATAGGTCGTCACTCCGATATGAGCGACATTTTTGATACGGTCAGCATTGACGCGCTCAAGGCCTAGATTATCAAAAATGGCTTGTGCATGCGCCCAGGTTTCCATTTGCCGAGCGATGATGCATGAACGCGTTGACATATCTGGGCCTCCCCATCTGACGCGGACTTCCGGATCAGCTGTGGCGTATTTCTGGGCGACATTTTCGAACCCGTCTTGCCAAGCTTTATAAAGTTTAGACCCTGTCTCCAAGCCTTGGTCTTTGGCCCATTGACGCTGTAGGTCTTGATGGGTCTTCCCGCCCTGAAAAACCTTTATGACGTCTCCCATCAGCTCTGCAAATTTATCAGGAGAGTTTAAAGTCCAATCAGCCGCCATATTCCACAAGTGAAGATGGGCCATGATATCATATATAGTCCACTCTTTGAATTGAGTGGCGCGATTATAATCTTCGTCGGATAGATTAGAAATGGCGGTTGAAACAGATCGGCATTCCTCTAAATAATCTTGAGCTTCTTTCATATCAGGCCTCGTTATCTTCGATTTCAATCATGATAGTATCTGCCGCGATTTGATGCCCTGCTTGGACATGTATGTCTGTAACAGTGCCATCAATTTCGGCTAAAATTTCATGTTGCATTTTCATAGCCTCAAGGACTGCCAGCCGTGCGCCTTTAGTTACCTTTTGGCCTATTTTCACAAAGACTTCCAGAAGAGCTCCATGCATGGGGGCTATGATAGTGCCAGCACCCGCTATGTCCTGTGCTGTCATGATTTCCGCTAATTTATTGGTCAAAGAATAGGTGTTCTTACCGATACAGATGTCCAGTTTTGAAGACGATATAGCTTGGTAATTAGCGTCTATGCGCTGTTCATTTATGGATATATTTATGTGTCTATGATCGCGGCGTAATAGTTTTACATCAAAATTGGCGTCATTAATTGTGGCTATATAATTCGATCCACTGTGAGGCGTAATAATGATATTGTAATCACCATATTTATATGGTGTTCCAATCTTTGTCGCGCTGGACCAGTTCAATAATGTGTTTGGAATAGGAAATGAGGTCTTTAAACTCTCATCACGCGATAACAGATATTGCGCCATTGCGGCCACAATCGCATCTTCTTGAGAAAGGGGTGTTTCGGCAAGTTTGTCTTTCTGAAAGTTTTCACCAATAAATGCGGTTGTGGCCTCACTATTAACAAAATCGGCATGGGTCAGTGCTTCCATTAAAAAGGCACGATTGGTTTTGACGCCGAATAGGGTTGTTTCTTCTAAAGCTGAAATTAATTTTCGTCGGGCGTCATCTCGGTTTTTGCCATGAGCTATAATTTTAGCAATCATGGGGTCATAAAAAGGAGAGACGTCGCCGCCTGTTTCAATCCCGCTATCAATCCTTATGCCTTCGCCCGATGCTGGCTTCCATAGCCTTATGGGTCCTGTTGCGGGCAGAAAGTCTTGTGCTGGGTCTTCGGCATAGAGGCGGGCTTCAATGGCATGCCCATTTAAGGACAGATCGTCTTGCGATAGGTCTAACGCGTCTCCCATAGCGACACGAATTTGTAGCGCCACAAGATCAAGCCCTGTGATCATTTCGGTGACTGGATGTTCGACCTGTAGCCGTGTGTTCATTTCTAAAAAGAAAAACTCGCCCGTTTCATCCAGCATGAACTCAATAGTTCCGGCTCCGACGTAGTTGATATCTTTGGCCGCTTTTACAGCGGCTTGACCCATTTTAGATCGAAGCTCTGGAGTCATCACAGGGCAGGGTGCTTCTTCTATGACTTTCTGATGACGGCGCTGTACGGAACAATCGCGTTCTCCCAGATGAACCGTATTGCCAAACTTATCCGCGAAAATTTGAATTTCAACATGACGCGGCCGCTGTACTGCGCGTTCGAGAATTAAAGTATCTGACCCGAAGGCATTTGCGGCTTCGGAGCGGGCATCCTTGATAGCATCTGGAAGAGATTTTGGATCCGTAACAAGGCGCATGCCCCGTCCGCCGCCGCCAGCTGCGGCTTTCACCATAATAGGAAAGCCGATTTTCTTACTTTCGGAAATCAAGGATTTATCGTCTTGCTTTTGACCTTGATAGCCAGGAACGCAAGGGACGCCAGCTTTGATCATTCGGCGCTTAGATTTCGCTTTGTCGCCCATAAGATCGATGGCGTCAGGTTCTGGCCCTATAAAAACTAATCCCGCAGATTTGCAGGCTTTGGCAAACTTGGCATTTTCTGATAAAAATCCATAACCGGGATGAATGGCTTGTGCCCCTGTACTTTTAGCCGCGTCTAATATTTTTTTTGTGTCGAGATAGCTTTCCCCAACAGGAGCGGGGCCAATATTAACGGCTTGGTCGGCCATTTTAACATGAGGGGTATTGGCATCTGCATCAGAAAATACAGTAACCGTTTTTAATCCCATGGTCTTAGTTGTTCGCATGATACGGCAAGCAATCTCACCTCTATTCGCAATGAGGATGGTATCAAATGGTGTTGGTTTGACCTTAGCCATCAAGTCGCCCAATTTGGTTTGCGTTTTTCAATGAATGAGGAAATGCCTTCAATGCCTTCTTCGGAAGTTATGCAGTGTGCAAATTTCTCAGCTGCAAAATCCTTTTGCGATTCTCGGTCCAGGTGAGGGGTAGCCATCAGTATTTCTTTGGTAACGCCGATAGCTCCTGGCGCGCACTTTAAAACCCCTTTTTTTATCTCAGATTCAATACTTTCATATTCCTCTGGGTTGCTGACTACGTAATCAGAAAGATTATAAGTTGGTGTGTCTGCGCCTGTAAACCGAGCCCCTGTTAGCATGATACGTCGCGCAATCGGCATGCCTGTCCGCGCGACAACAATAGGCGCAATTTGCGCAGGGGCTATACCAATCATGGTTTCAGTCAGAGAAAATTTAGCATCATTATTGACGATAATTATATCCGCGCAGCACATGAGTCCAAGGCCGCCAGCAATTGCCGCGCCTTCTACATAGGCAATAACGACTTGCGGCATTGCCATGATAAGATCGAACATATCGCCAGCCTTACGGTTCATGGTATAAAATTTATCAGTCGTATCGCCGTCGCCTGACTGTCCTGCGTTAAAGCTTTTAAGATCGCCTCCCGCGCAAAAAATACCACCTTTGCCGCGGATTGTTATACCCCGAATGCTACGGTCATCTTTCACGGCTTCTAGGGTGGCGGTAAAGTCTTGGGTAAGAGCCTCGCTTAAGGCATTACGGTTGCTTGGTGAGTTAAACCAGATTGTTAACCAGCCATCATTGATCTCGTTGATAATTTTCGTGGTTTTAGGAAGCTTTGTCATATCAATCTACTCCTATAGCCTTGCAATACCAAAGCTGTTTTCTTTGACAGTCCGATGTCTTGCTTCCCATACGGTTCCGAGAAGAAACCCTAACACTTTACGTGTGTCGCGCGGGTCAATCATACCGTCATCACAGAGATGCCCCGAGGTATAGAAGGCTCCGGCCTGGCTATCAAAGACATGGGTCAATGAGGCTCTGCGTTGCGCAGCTACGTCTTTATCAATTTCAATGCCCGTGCGTTCGGCCTGTGCGCTGGCGACAATTTCCATAACTGTTGCCGCTTGTTCCCCGCCCATAACGCCTGTCATGGCGTTAGGCCATGTCATTAAGAAATCAGGATCGTAACCACGTCCGCACATGCCGTAATTGCCAGCCCCAAAGCTTGCGCCAATCATCAGTGTTATTCTGGGAACAGACGCATTCGTTACGGCTTGGATCATCTTGGATCCATGTTTGATCATCCCACCTTGCTCATAGTCCTTGCCGACCATATAGCCTGTTGTGTTTTGCAGGAATATAAGAGGGGTGTTAGCTTGATCCATAAGCTGGATGAATTGCCCGGCTTTGGTGGCACCGTCAGGATCTATGGGGCCGTTATTCGAAATTATACCGCATTTTTGGCCATAGATTTCAGCTTGCAGGCAAACAGTAGAGATGCCGTATCTTGGTTTGAAATCTGAAAAATCCGATCCATCAACTACTCTGGCGACAACTTCACGCACATCATAGGGTTTGCGGTAATTGGTTGGGACAATGCCAGCAATTTCATCTACGTCATAGATGGGTTCTGCCCAAAGCCGCTTTGGAGGTGCTGGGCAATTATCGTTCCAACCTAGGCGCGCGACAACCTCCCGCATCATAACCACAGCTTCGCCGTCATTCTCAGCTAAATATTCAACCAGCCCTGTAACATTGGCGTGCATTTCAGCGCCGCCAAGATCTTCAGCGCTCGCAATTTCTCCAGTAGCCGCTTTCAAAAGAGGCGGGCCAGCTAAGAAGGCTTTGCCGCCGCCTTTGACGCCAATAACATAATCAGACAATCCGGGCATATAAGCGCCGCCTGCTGTCGAAGATCCATGTAAAATGGATAATACTGGAATACCTTTTTTTGAAAGCTTTGCTAGATTTGCGAAGAGAGTGCCGCCATTTAGAAATTCCTGCACCGTATAATTCATCAAGTCGCCACCAGCGCTTTCAACGAGATGCACAAAAGGAAGTTTTTGCTTTAAAGCAATTTCTTGGGCTCTCCTTAGGCGATAACCTCCTGCAGTCGTGAAGGACCCAGCTTTAATGCCGCTATCATCAACAACTACCGCAGTTCGAACACCTGCGATAAACCCAATGCCCGCCATTATAGAGCTACCAGGGATAGATTTTTCTTCTTTTTTAGTATCCAGTAAATATCCTGCGATATTACTGATTTCAAGAAAAGGCATGCCCGGGTCAAGCAAACGCGCCAGACGTTCGCGAGGTAATAATTGACCACGTTTGTCAAATTTTGGTTTCTTGGAAGCCGAGATTTTAGGCGCGCGTGAATTCAGCTCAGTAAGCTTATCTATCAGCGTGAGCATGTCAGTCCTATTGTCTTTGTAGCTCTCTGAATTGATATTTATTTTTGACTTGAAAACGGGCACTAAAATTCATCCGCGATAGATTGTGGCACGGCAATTGGAAGTGTCAGTAATATTTGAGAGTAACCTTTGGCCTGTGCGTCATTACGAAGGCTTGCGGCTCCGCCGCCGCCTAGCACATTGTCAATGAGGATATTTAAAGCATTGCTGCCCGGTAGATAGTATTTTTCAATATTAGCGACATCATCCGTGAAATGCTGAAAGGCATTGCCAATGACGTCTTGTGAAAGGCTTTGCCATATAAAGGGTAAGTATTTAGCCTGTCTGGCTATAATACCAATATTGGCTTTATTCCCTTTATCTCCGGAACGTGCCCAAGCTAATTTTGAAAGCGAAATTACAGCATTTGTATTTGATATTGCTGGTATGGGATGTCGTGTTGGCTCTTCTACAGTTGGAGAGGCTTTATCTAAATGTGAAATAGCTTGGCCATCTACGTCGATGGTGACGTTTATATTATCTTTGGGTGTCAGATAGGAAAAAAGTCTGACAACAGGTGAGGGGCGGGCCCGTCCAGCCCCTGTGAATCCTGATAGTCCCGGAGGTGTTGCGAGCCCAATGCCGGCAAGTTCTTTAAGAAATATTCCGACCCCGCGAGCCTCAGGGTGTTTGACCGCTATTTTCATAACGACTTCATCGCTCTCACGGCTTAAACCGAACTGACTGCCTGATCCCATAATTTCACAAGAAAATTCCGTGTAATCTCCAAGATTGAAAAGCCTAAGGCTTCTCTTGGCTCTGCTAAGAGCCGCCTCAGCTAGTTTTTCAGCTTTAGCTGTCGCATTGGCGCCGTAAAGTGATAGATAGGAGCCTGCGCGAAATCCATCTGCATAGGTCAAACAAGTCTTGTAACTATCAGGGGCAGGCCGTCCTTTGGCGGGGCTTACATGGACGCGGTTTTCGCTATCTTGTGTAATTGTGACTTCAGAGAAATCGCAGATAACATCAGGTAATATGTAAGTTTGAGGGTCTCCAATTTCATAGAGCATTTGCTCAGCAACGGTTCCTTTTGTGACTAGGCCACCTGTGTTTTCAGGCTTTGTTGTTATGAATGAACCATCCGAGCTGATTTCGGCAATCGGGTAACCAATATTGTCTATGTTAGGGACGTCTTTCCAATCTGTAAAATTACCGCCTGTCGCTTGTGGTCCGCATTCTAATATATGTCCACAAAGTGAGCCGCTCGCGAGCAAATCCCAATCTGTTTCGGTCCATCCAAATTCATGGATGCAAGCTCCAAGCGTAACGGCGCTGTCCACGCACCGGCCTGTAATAATAATATCAGCGCCTGCCGCTAGGGCTTTGGCGATAGGAAAGGCCCCGAGATAGGCGTTGATACTCATGATTTTTTCGGCGTCAGGAAATGATGTTCCAGAAAACATATCGACATGGTCTTTTTCGGAGATTTCAACCTTGTTCGGTAATATGTCATCGCCTGTAATCACGGCGACTTTTAAGGGCAGGTTTTTTTCTTTTAAAAGAGCGCGAACAGCTTCCCCGCAGGCTATGGGGTTTGTGCCTCCCGCATTGGCGATTATTTTTACACCTTTTTGAGCGATCTGGTCTGCATATGGTCGAATGACAAAGTCAACAAAGTCTGTTGCATAACCTTTGTTAGGATCTTTGGCTTTAGCCCGCGCCATTATAGACATCGTAATTTCAGCAAGATAATCGTAAACGAGGTAATCTATTCCTTTGGCTTGCAAAAGCTGCGGCGTCGCCATCGCGCTTTCACCCCAATATCCGCTCGCGCCGCCAATTTTGATTGTTTTTTTAGTCATGATATTCGCTAGTGAACTCGCTTGACAAAACATAAAAATGAATAATAATCAGAAATTATGAATACACCTCATGTTTTGATTGTCAAGTTTTGCAAAAATTGAAACCATCCACACGTCGTGAAAAAGTTGAGCAAAAGGAAGACTCAATAATCGAGGCGGCTCACCGTATATTTAGGGAAAAGGGGTTTGCCAAAACCACAATGGCAGAGATTGCGCGGCAGTCCGGCGTCGCGGACGGTACTGTTTATCTTTATTTTAAAAACAAAGAAGCTCTCGCAAGAACGGTTGTTTCGGATTTCTATAGGCGTTTAACAGAAAGAGCCCAAGGCGGTGTTGATGGTTTGGGGTCAGTACAAGACCAATTGAGATTTCTCGCGTCTCATCACATGGAAAGCATTATGAATGAGCATCGTATATTGGAGATGCTACCGATTGTCAGCGCGGAGATAGACTCATATCGTGGTAGTGAGCTTTTCGACCTAAACAAAAATTACGTTATTATTTTTGATAGGCTTGTCAAAATTGGACAAGCGTCAGGGGCTGTGAAATCGACTGTAGCGCCTTGGATTTTACGCGACATCTTTTTTGGGTCTATGGATTACGGCTTTAAAACAATGATGATCGGAAATCGCCGAAAAGACATTAGTCGGTTTATCGATGATCTTTTGGGATTAATTATTGTTGATACTTCAAAACCCAATCAGCATCATGATAATGATGGGACTTTAGGTAATCTCGCTGAGAGGTTCGAAGCCGCAGCGTCTCGGTTGGAAACTATGATTGAGAAGAGAGCAGGATGAATGCTGAACTAAAAGAATTTGGAAAAAACGCAGAAGCCTGGTTTGCAGAGAATACGCCCGTAAACCCTGGTTTTATGCTTCCGTTGACTTTTATGGAGGTTGGAACAGATCAACAATTTGAATTTCTGAGAGACTGGCAACGTAAAGTCTATGAAGCTGGTTACCTAGGGGCTGCGTGGCCTAAAGAATATGGCGGGGGCGGTCTTAGCCAAGCTCATCAAGACTTGGCAACAGCCGCCATGCGAAAGCACAATGCTCCGATTATGTTTAATACAATCGGGCTAGGATGGGCAGGGCCTCTTATTCTTGATATTGGATCCGAAGCACATAAAGGGAAATATATTAAAGGTATTTTGAGCGCAGAAGATGTCTGGTGTCAGGGATTTTCCGAACCCGAAAATGGATCCGATTTAGGGAATGCTCAGCTGAAAGCCGTTCGGGACGGAGATGAGTATGTTCTTAATGGGTCAAAAATTTGGACGACACATGGGCATTATGCGAAATATATGATTTTGCTCGCCCGTACAGATCAAGACGCTCCCAATAAATATGCCGGCCTTAGCTTCTTTTTATCTCCTATGAGGGTCGACGGAATCGAAACTGTCAAAATCCGAAAGCTCACAGGAGAACATGGATTTACGCAAACATTTTTTACGGATGCCCGTATTCCCGCAGATGGTCTTATGGGACGGGAAGGAGATGGATGGAAAATTGCCATGCAGACCTTGATGTATGAACGTAATGCAAAAGGCGGACAGGCGGGGGGATATTCAATTACTGAGATCAATCCCTTGGAAATATTAGACCTTGCGCGAAAAGCTGAACGCGGAGGTGAGCCTGTTTTAAACGATCCTGTTATCCGTGAGCAGCTTGTTGACTTTATCATTGAAGCTCAGGCTCGTAAGTTGAATGGACAGCGTGCAGCCCTTCCACCGTTAAACCAAGACTGCCCTCAAGCGCTGCTATTAATGTCAAAATTGATGATGACAGAATATGCGCGCGAAATTAATCAATTTGCATTGAGCCTTCAAGGGACGAAAAGTGGGTATTATGTGGGGGAGGATAACGCTATCGATGATGGGTATTGGCACCGAGGATATTTAAATGCTTTTTCCGCTACTATTGGCGGAGGGACCTCTCAAATTCAGCGTAATATAATTGGCGAGCACGCTCTTAGCCTTCCTAAAACGAGATAGGATTAATCATGAGCGATTACGGCAATATTGGCATTACCGAAGCCCAAATTGATATGCTTTCAGTCTCGGAAACATTTTGCCGTGAAAAATCACCTATTGATAAAGTCAGAACCCTCATGACATCTGACCTTGGTTATGACGAAAACGTCTGGGCAGAAATGGGGAGCTTAGGGTGGCTTGCGATTGCGATACCGGAAGAATTTGGCGGTGTTGGATTGAGTCTTACAGAAGTCACGCCTGTGGCAGAGCAGCTTGGTCGTTATATGCTCTCAACGCCTTTTACATCGACAACAACTTTTGCTCAGGCTCTTATTGCAGGCGGAACAGATAAGCAAAAGTCCGGTATTTTACCCAAAATTGCGGCAGGACAAGCCGCGACATTGGCACTGTCTGAACATAATGGTGATTGGGATTTAGCGAATATTGAAACAAAGGCGACGTCAGAAAAGTCAGGGTTTCGATTAAACGGAACAAAAACCTTTGTTATGGACCTCATGGCTACAGATTGGGTTATAATAAGTGCCAAGCTTGAGGGGCGTCTTGCTTTGTTTTGTGTTTATAAATCCCATTTAGATAGCAAAAATATAAGACGTGAGACGCTGATAGACGAAACGAAGCGCTCATACGAACTCACACTCGATGAGTTACTGGTGGGAACCGATGCTTTAATGGATAATGATAAGGCGCTCTCTACCTTGGAGCACATTCATCTTGTGGCAAATTTACTAAGCGCAGCTGAACTAACAGGGGGATGCCAGTCTTGTATAGATTATACCGTTGAGTATCTGAAAACGAGAAAACAGTTCGGGAAGTTGATAGGAAGTTTTCAGGCACTAAAACATCCAACCGTGGATGCTTTTGTTGATTATCAAAAATCTCGATCATTACTCTACGCAGCGGCATTTAGTTTTGGAAAACAAGGTGAGGGCGAAATCGCTACCAGGATGGCGAAAGCACAGGCAGATAAGGCTATGTCATTTGCCGCAGATCGCTCTATTCAATTCCACGGAGGATTCGGATTTACCTATGACTGTGACGCTCAACTGTATCGGCGGCGTGCAATCTTTAATGCGTCACAATATGGAGATGCAAGATACCATAAAAGTAAACTTGCAGAGCTTTTATTGTAACTAAATCTCTGCTTCGCAGCTATAGTTGGCGACTGCAAGAGTTGTAGCGGTTAAGTCATCAGACTCTAAAATTGAAAGACTTGGGGTAGAAGAATTGATATCTATAGAGTTACCTCTGATGTCATTTTCCATCATCATATAGGTGTAACCTTCACCAAGCATTTGGACATGCGTCGCGGATTTATCCGAACAAGCAACCAATCGTTTTTCAAAATATGGACCAGCTCTAAAATTTTGGCGTGTGACAATGATGCGGTTTCCGTTCTCACTTTGTTTAACCGAGGCGGCGTATACACGGGCCGATCTGTCTCCATCGACCTTAATGCGCTTCAATGAAATATCGTCGCTTAGGCCCGTTCGTCTTTCATTGCGGCGTGCCGTATTATAGCCATAACGCGCCCAAGTAATAGCAGTGTTGGTCAGGTAATCTGTATTGACCCATTTTGCATTTGTAGAGGTCTTGCTTATACGAATCCAATTTTCAAATTGCTCATAAGCTTTAATTTTTTGGCCTAATTCAAGCATACCTATAACGTCACCTGCGACAGGGTTATCTCTTATGCGTAATTGATCAGCATCGACCCAATAGGGCACAGGTTCAACATTGCGAATTATTCTACTCTTTTTGAGAGGTGTATTATTCGTAATTTCGATCGGGGCATCGATGGGGACGTTTTGTGCATATGAGGTAACTGGCAAAACTAATGACAGGCCTGCGATAAAGCTTAAAAATTGAAGAAACGATTTTAACATAGCCCGGATACTCCGTTGAAGGGCCCCCGTATGTCCTCGAACATATACTTGATATGGTTAAATTTGCCTTAAATGTGCGTTGAATATGCAAAACATGAGTTTTGTAGATGAACGGCCCATTAAGGACTGGGTCAGATTACGTTCAAATTTAACGATGTATTAAGCATAAATACGAGTAGCAAGACGTGAAGATATAGGGTCTTCGTGCAGCTCTCCAAAATGGAGGTACTTATGAACCATCTTTTATCCGCAACAGCATTAGTTGTGACTCTGGCATTCACGCCAGCCATAGCAAGCGCAAATAACTTCGCTCATGAACGTTGCAAGCAAGACGAAGATAATCGCCAGATACTTGGTGGACTTGCGGGCGCGGTTTTAGGAGCAGTAGCAGGATCTCAACTTGCAGGTAGCGGCGCGAGAACCGAAGGCAGCGTTATAGCTGGTACGATTGGCGCGCTTGCCGGAGCCGGAATTGCCGACAAAACGATTGATTGCGATCCCGTTTATCCACAGCAGCAAGGCTATTCACAGGGGACATCCTATTCTAACGGAACAGTTTATCCGAGCCAAGCTACAACATATCAAGGCACAACATATTCTGGTTCGTCATCTCACGGGAATACGGTTCAATATGGTGGAACTCAGACCCATCAAAACCGGGTAACTGTTTCAGACCATCCTGTTTACTCTAATCCTTCATATGGAGCTACGACATATCCTGCGTCGAGTAGTAGTCAATATGTTACGAATTCAAGCTCAACTTATTCTGCGCCAGTGACGACCTATGCGTCAGCGCCAACATCAACTTATTATTCGGCTCCTACCACGACAACATATGCGTCTCAGCCGTCGTCCACATATCATTCGCCGAGCTATACGCGGACTACTCACAATCCTCAGTTCAGGACGGTAAGAACGTCTAGCCATTATGAAAGTAGCCGCGCGAGGCGACGGGGTTTGCATTATCACGGACGACATAGCTGTGATATGAGGCACTAAAACCTGAATCATATCATTTAATTTTAAACCCTGGTCTCGCGATCAGGGTTTTTTATCTTTAACTTACCCAAAACGACAAAACCCAAAACGGACGACGTCACGTTCTGGGTTTTTATTTTTGACCTGCCTAAAGGTAGACACTTGACGTGTTTAGAATTTACGGGCGTAAGACACCGCAACACTGTCTGTGGCAAGGCCTTGATAACGTGTATAGTCAACACGAACACCGTCTCTTGGTGAAAGGGCGTATTCGGCGCCAATACCATAAGCAATGTTGTCTTCCTCAATCCCATTTTCAAGATTGGCGTAATAATATCCAACGCGGCTTAGCACATCTAATCGATTAGTAATCGGTGCGCGGCTTACCGCAAAAGCACCAAGTGTATAATCAAAACCACCGGCAAAGGCTGCATCGCCATTAATGCCTAAAGATCCTTCGACTTCTGCGCCAAGGTGTCTATTAGCTTGATACCCGCCGCGGAGTTGAAGACCTAAGGCATCAGTATCAACATCATACCAGTTAAGGCCTGCATTTCCATAAAAGTGCGAATTATTACGAGATCCAAATTGACCGCGTAGAGCCGGAACGCCGCCAAGGGCCGCAGCGCCTAATACGGGGTTAAAGCCTATGTTTTGTCCCTCAAAACCACTCGCAACATGGTAAGATGTTCCCTGCGATGGATATGTACTAGCCGTATAACTCGTGGAAGGGGCATAGTCTTGAGCGCTATAAGTTGATGTTGGATAGCAGCTATCCTGAGCGGCGCTCGCATAATAAGATGGCTGACTATATTGGCTAGGCTCGCATGAAGAAGCACTTGCATAATGCTGCTGAGGACTAGCATAATCCTGATGAGAATGTCCGTAAACGGTTGATGTTTGCCCGGAATATTGCCCAGAACAGTCATCATAACATCCATTATTATATCCAGATGTTCCAAATAAATCGCCAGAATTTCCAAATCCTAGCATTGAACATCCTGATAAGAGTGCGCCCGATAGAGCGAGAATTGCAATACGCATGTCTTTTCCCTTTGTTACCCAATTTGACGCAGATATAAGATAAAGCGGTTAAATATCCGGTAGGAAACATGCTTAATTTTCGGTGAATTATTAGGTTAGTTTTCGTTCCTTTTCTATAGTGCTTTGTAATCTACGAACTAAAGCATCTGCAATTTTTTGTTGGCATTCAATTTGTTTTTTAAGGCTTAAAGAGAGTACTGGCATACAGGTTTTATTGACGTCCACAATATATATACGTCCATTGTTTTTATCCCGCATTACATCTATGGCTCCAAAATCCAGGTGCATATTTTTACAAAAAGCCTTTATCAATTTGACTTCCCCTTTGGAAAAAACTTCATTTGCATCATATATATCAACGCTGAGATAATGAGTTCCAAAACGGTCACCCAGAGGTTTGTGTTTGTGATAGACGAGGGCTAATTCTCCAAGAACGTATGCAACTCTCAAATCTTCACTTGTTGTGCCATTAAATGTACTATCGACGAGATGTTGATAGGAGTGGTCTTCTAGCTGTTCTGATTTATCAATGGGACATTTAATAACAATGCCGTCATGTGTGCCATTGTTATCCGATTTTCGGATAGCAGGTCCAATGTGCGTTAATGGGTCTATTCTTAATGAATATCCAAAGGTTGTCTCGAAAACATCCGCTACATGTTCTTTAGAAATATTGTTTATATCTTGATTTATAATTCTAGCATTGACGGGACTGAAAGTTTTTTTGTCAAACTTTGTTAGTGTTGAATCTTCAAATGCAAAAATATAATCCGCGTCTTGAATGTCTGTAATAGTTCTTAGATTGGCGAGTCTAGAAACCTGCCAAATATTGAACCAAGGACCCGGTGATTCAGGGTAAAAAGCTAATGTTTTTTGATAAGTCTTTTTTTTAAGTATATTCTTTAATTTAGTGGTTTTGAAATAAATGAAAATTTTCAAGACAGCACTCATATCTTTAAAAAATGTCTTGTTTATGTCGATTGTAGCACCAGTCGTTCCGACAAATATTTTACGACCTTTCAGCTGAATCCCTTTGAAGTACGATATAAAAATATGAGTCTCCTTGGGATATTTATGCAGACTTAATTCATAACTCTAAAGCAGGTTTTATGACTCTGGGCTAGTCTTTGATTAAATATTATAAAAATAATTGATGATTGATTGGTGTGCAGAAAAACGGAACCTAGAGATTAATCTTGTACATTTAGAAAGCCTTGGCTTATCATAAGTTAATCATGTCTAAGATTGATAAAATTTTGAGTCCCGCTGATGTCGAAGAACTTCTTAAAAGCTCTTTTAGAACAACTGCTTTATTTGAACTTCTTGCCAATAAAGCCGAATTTGTAACGATCGGAGATATTACGCAAAACCTCAATATTCCTCAATCCAGTGCTTCTATGCTTGTAAAGTCCTTATTGGACACGGGATATTTACAAAAAGACCCCACGCATAAAAAATACCAACTTTCCGTCAGACTGGCCTTTTTAGGCGCTTCTACCTTGCATAATTTTCCAAAATTACCTGAGCTTACTGAAAAGGTGCAACAGCTAAGAGATGTAATTGGTGAAACTATTGTTGTGGCTATGCGCAATGGACTTTACTCTCAATATGTTTTTGTAAGCCGTATCGAGGGGCAAAATATAGACAAGCATGTGACCTTAGGTTCTATGCGCCCATTAGTTTGCTCTGCCACAGGATGGGCTATGCTGATCAACGCTGATAAGGATGAAATCGGAAAGTTAGTGAGGACAACATGTGCAGAAGTTGATGACCCATATTGGGTTGAGACAGCTAAGCATGCGCCCGTGTCTATAGAGGAAACAAAACAACATGGATTTGCTGTTTCACAAGGACCATCGCGAAAAGGAACCGCGGGTATTGCCTTTCCGTTGAGTTTAGGCGGTCATCAAGAGCAGTTTAGCATAGGCGTAGCTGGAACTGAACACGACCTTGTTGATAAGAAGCATATGATTATTTCAAACCTAAAGGCTCATACTCAGCATTTTAATTGATTTTTCGAAAACATCCCCTGTTTGCAGTTTGTCCTCAATCAGCCTAACTTAGCCTCAATGCCATCATCCGAGTCTATACACCCTAAGGCTAAGACAGCCGCTTATGGCCCAGAGCTGATTGCGGATTT
This sequence comes from uncultured Hellea sp., assembly GCA_964472905.1. GTDB lineage: Bacteria > Pseudomonadota > Alphaproteobacteria > Caulobacterales > Maricaulaceae > Hellea. Next base: position 37,493 of record CAYYMI010000024.1, read on the forward strand.
TGTGTCTCGTTTGCCACATAAGCCTGGCGTTTATCGGATGTTTGATGAGCATCAAAATGTGCTTTATGTCGGCAAGGCCAAAGACCTGCGCAAGCGGGTGACGGCCTATACGAAATATGATCGCCATACCATCCGTATTCAGCGCATGATCCGCGCGACCCATGATATGGAATTTGTGATTTGCGGGTCCGAGACGGAGGCGCTGCTGCTTGAAGCGAGTCTAATTAAGCGTTTAAAGCCGCGTTATAATATTTTGCTGCGCGATGATAAAAGCTTTCCTTATATCCTTGTGCGGAAAACACACCCCGCTGCGCAGATTACCAAGCATCGCGGCGCGCGTAATATCAAGGGCGATTATTACGGCCCCTTTGCCAGTGCGGGATCCGTCAACCGTACGCTCGATACCTTGCAGCGCGTTTTTCGTCTACGTAATTGCTCGGACAGTATTTATGAATCGCGCACACGCCCCTGTATGCTCCATCAAATCAAGCGCTGCGCCGCGCCCTGTACGGGTGAGGTGACCCTAGAGGACTATGATAAGCTGATTGGGGACGCGCAGGATTTTTTGACAGGCAAATCTGATAAGCTGCGTAAGCGCCTACAAGGACAGATGAGTGAGGCGTCTGCTAACCTGAATTATGAAAAGGCGGCGGAATATCGTGACCGCTTACAAGCTATGGCGCAGGTCAGTACGGTGAGCGGCGGGGTGAACCCTGAGACCTTTAAAGACGGGGATGTTATCGGGATTCATTCCGAAGGCGGGCAAAGCTGTGTGCAGGTTTTCTTTTTCCGTTCGGGGCTGAATTGGGGCAATAGCTCGCATTTCCCGCGCCATTCCAAAGATGAAACGCC
>CAYYMI010000025.1:0-36225 GCA_964472905.1 uncultured Hellea sp.
GTCGCTTCGCCGAACGCATAAAGCAATTTCGCGCCATGTTTAATCACGCCGCCAAATTCTTGAGACGTTCCCGGCAAAAAGCCCGGCACATCAACCAATGTCAGGATTGGAATTTCAAAGGCGTCACAGAACCGCACATGACGCGCGGCCTTACGCGAGGCGTCACTATCCAGACATCCCGCCAGCACCATCGGTTGGTTGGCAATCACGCCCACGGTCTGGCCTTCGAGGCGGATAAAGCCGCATAAAATATTTTTGGCAAAATCGCGCTGGATTTCAAAAAAGTCGCCTTCATCGGCGAGCTTCTCGACCAGCTCTTTCATGTCATAAGGAATGTTCGGGTTTTCTGGCACCAGCGTATCAAGACTATGGTCGATTCGGTCATGCTCATCGAAAAACGGACGGCTCGGCGTGCCTTCGCGGTTATTAAGCGGGAGGAAATCAAAGAGGCGGCGAATTTCGGCCAACGCCTCCATATCATTATCATAGGCGCCATCTGCGACGGAGGATTTGGTGGTATGGGTTTTCGCCCCGCCCAGTTCTTCGGCGGTGACAATTTCATTGGTCACGGTTTTAAGAACATCTGGCCCCGTTAAAAACATATAAGAGCTATCGCGCACCATGAAAATAAAATCTGTCAGCGCCGGGGAGTAAACCGCCCCGCCCGCAGACGGGCCCATAATGACGCTAATTTGCGGAACAACGCCGCTCGCCAGAATATTGTTTTGGAATACATCGGTATAACCCGCCAGCGCCTCGACGCCTTCTTGGATACGCGCCCCGCCGCTATCATTCAGCCCGATAATGGGCGCGCCGTTTTTCATCGCCATTTCTTGGACTTTGCAGATTTTCTGCGCGTGGGTTTTCGACAGCGAGCCGCCAAAGACGGTAAAATCTTGGGCATAGACAAATGTCTTGCGACCGTTAATCGCGCCCCATCCCGTGACAACACCGTCGCCGGGGAAGTGTTTGCTATCCATGCCGAAATCGGTTGAGCGGTGTTTGATGAACATATCAAATTCTTCAAAACTGTCAGGATCAAGTAAAAGCTCAAGCCGTTCGCGGGCGGTTAATTTGCCTTTTTTATGCTGATTATCAATGCGGCGCTGCCCCCCGCCCAGACGCGCTTCATCCCTGCGCGCATCTAATTGGTTTAATATATCGCTCAAAGCGTTTCCCCTCTTTGGCCCAATAAAGCTTAATCCCTTACCCTAATAGTCAGGACAGAGGGGTCAAGCCTGTTTTAGCCCCATCAGATGGGTGATTAAGTTTTTCGTCGCGCAGCGACTATGCGAATCTGACGCGGGCCTTTGCAAATTTGTGAGTTGCGCATAACGGTATGGAGATTATGCTTGGGCAAGCCAAGCGGAACGAGCATAAAGACATATTAGGATCATGAAAATCAACACCTCATATCTCGTGGCAGGCCTTGCTGTTGTCGCGATTGGTCTGTGGTTTTTGGTCAATGCCAAAGAAGCCCAAAAAGAACCACCGCGTCCAAAGACAACGATCACGGTTGAAAAGACCGTACCAACCGTTGTGTTTGAATATCGAGACGCCGTGGAACATCAAAACAAGTTCGAGCTTTTTGGACGTACCGAAGCCAATCGTGAAGTCTCTATCGCGGCGCGAACAATTGGAACCGTCACTGAGATTCCTGTGTCCAAAGGACAAAAGGTGAGCCGCGGAACATTGGTGTGCCGTCAAGATGTCGCCTCCCGTCAAGCTGTCCTCGAACAGGCTCAGGCCGTTTTAAAATCACGAGAAGCCGATTTAAAGGCAACCCTGACCCTCGTCGAAAAGGGCTATAAATCAAGCGCCTCTATTGACGCCGAACGTGCCGGCGTAGACGGCGCCAAAGCCAGTGTTAAACAGGCAGAAGTCGAACTGAATAATGTAAATATGCGCGCGCCATTTTCCGGTATTTTTGATGAACAACATATCGAAATCGGTGACTATCTCTCACCGGGACAAGCTTGCGGCACTCTCGTTGAGCTTAACCCGCTCATCGTGGCGATTGATCTGACTGAAAATCAAGTCGGGTTTATTTCGTCGGGACAAGAGGCTTCGGTCGAGCTTGTGACCGGTGAAAGCCTGACGGGCAAAGTTCGGTTTATTGAAAGTAAAGCTAATGCGTCCACGCGTACCTTTAGGACAGAAATTGCCGTGCCCAATCCTAAATATGCCCTCAAGGGCGGCGTAACCGCAACTGTCTCTATTAAAACAGGCACCGCGATGGCGCATAATATACCCTCTAAACTTTTGAGTTTGAATGATAATGGCAATGTGGGTGTTCGATATTTAGACGATGATGACATTGTCCGTTTTGCGACTGTCAAAACCATTGATGAAGATGCAAATGGCGTTTGGATCACGGGTCTGCCTGATACTACCCGGCTTATTACACAAGGGCAAAATTTTGCTCCCATCGGAACCCAGGCAAACCCTTCTCTGTCGAGTTTTAAAAGAGCCGACGAATAAATATGGGCGGCATTGTCGGCATTGTTGCTTTTTCGATCCGCAATTGGCGGATGACGATGGGCATAATGCTTTTCGCCGTCATTGGTGGATTGCTGGCGATTGATAGGCTGCCTCTCGACGCCGAACCCGATGTTCCTATTCCTTTTGTAAATATACAGGTGACTTTGCCGGGAATTTCACCTGAAGACGCCGAACGTCTCTTAATCCGTCCGATGGAAACAGAACTCAAATCCGTTGACGGGATTATACAAATGGACGGCGTGGCCTTGACCAATGCCGCCATTCTTACAATTGAATTTGAAGCCTCACACGATCTTGACAAAGCCTTGGCTGATGTCCTTGAAAAAGTTGACCGCGCCCGAGCCGAATTCCCCGAAGAGGCTCAAGAACCCATTGTTGATGAAATCAGCAATTCGTCGGTTCCCATTCTCACCGTCAATCTATGGGGTGATGCCCCCGAACGCGCCCTTCAGCGCCAAGCCAAAGATTTACAACGGCGGTTGGAGAGCCGAGGCGAGATATTAGAAGTCAATATTACAGGGGAACGTATTGACGTTTTAGAGGCCATCTTAGATCCCTCGAAAATCGACAGTCTGGGCATATCCTTTGATGAAATCGCAGCCGCCATTGCTTTAAATAACAGCCTCATCCCAGCGGGTGAACTTAAAACAGATAACGGTAAGTTTAACATCAAGTTGCAAGGTTTAATCTCATCCCCCGAAGACATGAATAATCTTGTCGTCAGGCGCGGAGCAAACGGAAATATTGTGCGGATGAGCGACATAGCAATTGCTCGCTCGGGTTACAAAGACAGCACAACTATTGCCCGCTTTAATGGGCGCAAATCCGTCTCCCTTGAAGTGAAAAAGCGCTTGAACGAAAATATTTTAGAGACGGTTCAACTCATCGAAGAGCTCGTCAATGAGCAAACCGCGTCGCCTGAGTGGCCCAAAGGTATTAATGCCTCATTTAGTCAATCCCGGGCCATATTTATAACGGATATGCGAAGGGAACTATCGTCTTCTATTATCAATGCCGTGATTTTGGTTTTCATTGTATGTATTGCCGCCTTGGGATGGCGGTCAGCCCTCTTTGTGGGGTGGGCTATTCCGTCAAGTTTCTTAATCGCCTTCTTTTTGTTTCTCGTTCAAGGCGAAACGATCAACATGATGATTTTATTTGGGCTTATCCTGTCCGTCGGAGTTCTGGTCGATAGCGCTATCGTCATTATTGAATATGCCGACCGAAAAATGGATGAAGGTCTTGGCCGACGTGAAGCTTTTCAAATGGCAGGGGAGCGGATGTTTTGGCCCATCTTATCATCAACAGCGACAACGCTCGCCGCCTTTATTCCGCTCTTATTTTGGGACACGATACCCGGGAAATTCATGGCTTATTTTCCGCGGACGATGATTTATGTCCTGACCGCATCCATGTTGATGGCTTTAATCTTTCTACCAACCATGGGGTCAATCATCGGATTTAAACCGAAGAAAAAAAACAATTCAAATGCAGCTTTACTCGCCGGTGCAGATGGCGATCCCTCGCAACTCAGAGGCTTTACGGGAGTTTATGTGAAATTCATTCGAAAGCTTATTCAATTTCCGCTTCTGGTTATTTTGGGGCTTGTCCTATTGACCTTTGGGATAATTGGAATCTTTCAAGCGAGTATGGAAGGACCGCCTCCAAAACCTGTCGCCTTTTTTACCCAAAGCCCTGGTGATCAGATATTTGTGTTTGCCCGCACGCGCGGAAATTCTACGCCAGAACAAAGTCTGGGTATTGCTGAAGAACTCGAAAGACGTTTTGCGCAAATCGATGGTATTGAATCTATGTATACTGTTGCCGGAAACGCGTCATCTAATGGATTTTCCTTTGATGGGCCTGGCAGCGTACCCGCTGATACCACGGTGAAAATTTACTTAGAACTATATCCTTTTGCTGAACGCCGGAATTTAACCGACATTATCGCCGATATTGAACAAGCCTCACAAGGCATTAACGGTGTGATTACAGAGGTTAAATCGGTTGAGTTTGGGCCGCCTATCGACAAGGATATTGGCATTCAGATTTCATCCGAAGACAGAGACAAACTGAGAGAGGTGACTCAAAAAATCCGAACCAAACTTGAAACCATTGAAGGGCTTGATAGTTTTGACGATAATCTTCCCCTTCCCGGAATAGATTGGGAATTGGTTATCGACAGGGCAGAAGCGGGACGGCTTGGCCTTGATGTCGGGCGCATTGGGTCCGCAATCCAATTCTTAACGGAAGGCGCACTTGTCGGAAAATACCGTCCCTTAGACGTCGAAGAAGAAGTTGATATTCGAATTCGATATCCCAAATCAGCGCGTGATTTATCGCAACTCGACAATCTACGTATTCAAACGCCCTCTGGCGCCGTTCCATTATCATCCGTTGTTAAACGCGTGGCTAAACCACGGCAGGATAAGATTGAGCGGCGGGATTTACTCCCCTTTTATTCTGTTAAAGCCAATACCCAAAAAGGTTATGCCACAAATAAACAAGTTGAAATCCTGAAAGACTGGATTTCTAAAGAGGCAGGGTTTCCTTCAGATGTAAACATTAAATTTTTAGGTCAAGATGAAGAAAATGCGGCAACAGCTGAGTTTGGCAAAAGCGCCGCCTTAGCCATTATCTTTATGATGGGCGTCATATTACTGCTTCAGTTTAATAGCTTCTACCATGTCTTTTTAACGCTTTCTGCGGTGATCCTATCGCTTTTAGGTGTATTATTTGGACTAAGTTTCTATCCGTATATTTCCTCGATTTTGGTTTTAACTGGGACCATCGCTTTAGCCGGCATTGTGGTCAATAATAATATTGTCCTTATCGATACCTATCAGAGACTCAAGGCCCATGGATTTAGCAGCGAAGATGCCGCTCTGCGAACGGCAGCCCAAAGATTGCGGCCAGTGACCTTAACGACACTCACAACCGTCATTGGCTTAATGCCGCTGGTTCTGGCGTGGCAGGCTAATATTTTTACCGGCGAGTTTTCACTAGACGGCTCCGCAACCTCAGATATCTGGGCGCCGATATCTTATGTCATTTCATGCGGTCTTGGCTTTGCGACCATTTTGACGCTCATTATTACGCCCGTTTTACTGGCAATGCCCACAGTTGTTGGAAGGCGGTTAAGTCGGTTGCGTAATAAATTTAAGTCTTCATCATCAGATGGGGATAATCTCGTCGCAGATGAAGTTATGGGAACCGAGGGCGAAATCTTGACTAACTCGGCCGAATAATTATTCAGCCGTCTCAACAATGAGAGCATCCGCATCAATCGGCGCAAAAATCGCTGTTGTTTGGTGCCCCCCTCCGACTAACGCTCTGCGGACCTGCCACCGATAGGGTTCATATTTAACATCGGGGAGATCAGAGGCAGATTTATCATCGTTTCGGGACGGGGCTAGGCGTTCAAAAGGCACGCTCACGCGGGCTTGCACACCATTAGCATCAATGAGTTCTGCCGCGATTGGGTACTCCCCGCGCGGCAGAAGATTACCGGCAATAAAGTTCCAGCGCCCGCCAGCCCCCACGCGGGTTTCTCCGAAAGCCTCCCCGCCAGCATAAATGCGCACGCGGCCTTCGGAGGCTGTTGTGCCTGAGAGGATGACGCCGCCGCTATCATCATAATCTATCGGCCCCATAGATAATGGCCCGTTTGTCGGGCTTCCGCCAAAGGGGGATTGCACTATTCGGCTGGGTCCGCCCGGAGCGCTAACCATTATGAGGGCCGAGGCCTGTACGTCTGTATCGTCAGGTTTGTCAGGAACCGGAACACGATAAATCGTTTCATCCCCTCTAACGCTAAGGTCACCTTCAACGAACATAACTACTTCCAGCGCAAGGGTTTGTGCAGGGTCAATATCAATCACGACATCCCAATTCCCTTTATCGTCAGACCTGAACTGACGTAAACGTGTGTTTTCATTAAGCAAGGTTAAAACGGCCGCTGGCTCACTCGTCCCGTTAATCCGTAATTTCATCTCCTCCTGGGGACCATATTCACTTATCGTTCTAAAAAAGACAGGTGTGAGGCCCGTATCAACCGTATCTGTCTTAGGCGCGACCTCAGTGTCAGTCTCAACATCGCCTATGGAGGATAAAGGCGTTTGCGACACAGCCGATGTAAACTGAACAATAAATAATAGGATTAAGGCAAGGCCTACCCCAATTAAAATCATCCAAAACAATCGAAATTTCATTAAACTTTTACCCCGTTTGAATGTCAATCATCCAGTTTAAGTATCGTCTAGACTACGCGTTGAGACTCACAAGGCAAATTAAAATGACATCAATCTGTATTTTTATGAGGTACGAAGAATAGAACGTCTTAGCCTAATAAGCTTTGGCAAATAGTCTCAAGACCAATTTTATCCTCATCATCAAACGACCCGATAGTTGTTGAATCTACGTCCAGCACAGCGGCAAGACTGCCATCTTTATCAAAGACAGGCACGACAATTTCAGAGTTAGAGCGGCTATCACAGGCAATATGCCCAGGAAATTTGTGTACATCCTCAACGATGACAGTCTTTTGGGTCTGCGCGCAAGTCCCGCAAACGCCCTTACCGAAGGGTATGCGCAAACACCCCAAAGTCCCTTGATAAGGCCCGACAACAAGTTCGGTCGGCTTAAGGGGATCAACAATATAAAATCCTGTCCAAAAGAAATACTCAAACGCTTCATTCAAAAGACAGGCCGCCGTTGCATAGCGGGCGGTGATTGAGGTTTCGCCGTCAATCACAGATGAAATCTGCGCGGCAACCTCTTTATATATCTCGGATTTTGTCATTGCGTTTAGATAAGGTTTGGACGCCATAATATCAATGTCAAAGGCTGATAAGCTTTATAGCCGTTATTCCCCTCTTGCATTTGCGCTTATCGCCTATAGATACGGCGGTCATGAGTACGCAGAAAAATATTCGCAACTTTTCAATCGTGGCCCATATCGATCATGGAAAATCGACGCTCGCTGATCGTCTGATATCTGTCACGGGCGGATTATCCGACCGTGAGATGAGCGAACAAGTTCTCGACAATATGGATATTGAAAAAGAACGCGGCATTACCATCAAGGCCCAAACGGTTCGGCTTGAATATAAAGCTAAAAATGAAGAGACTTATATTCTCAATCTCATGGATACGCCGGGCCATGTCGATTTTGCCTATGAGGTTTCGCGCAGCCTCTCGGCTTGTGAAGGCTCCATTCTTGTTGTTGATGCCAGCCAAGGTGTGGAAGCCCAGACGCTCGCCAATGTCTATCAGGCCATTGAGCATGATCATGAAATTGTCCCCGTCCTCAATAAGATAGATCTGCCCGCCGCCGAACCCGAGCGCGTGCGTGCGCAAATCGAGGAAGTTATTGGCATCGATGCCAGCGAAGCCATAGAGTGCTCAGCGAAATCCGGCATCGGCATTGAAGAAGTTCTAGAGGCCATATGCGAAAAACTTCCTGCCCCAATAGAAGGTGACCCCAAAGCCCCTTTAAAGGCCATGCTCGTTGATGCCTGGTATGACACCTATATGGGCGTGGTTGTTCTCTTCCGCGTGATTGAAGGCACCGTCAAAAAGGCTATGCGAATTCGCACCATGAATACGGGCGCTAGCTATACGGTCGACAAAGTTGGTTATTTCCTGCCCAAACCAACAGATACGGATAGTATTGGCCCCGGCGAAGTAGGTTTCTTGACAGCTTCTATCAAAGATGTCGCCGACGCGGCGGTGGGCGATACCATCACTGAAGATAAGCGCCCAACGGAAACGCCTCTGGAAGGTTTTAAACCTGCTCAGCCCGTTGTCTTTTGCGGAATCTTCCCTGTTGATGCCGCTGACTTTGAAGACCTGCGCGCCGCAATGGGACGCCTGCGTCTGAACGATGCCAGCTTTAGTTATGAGATGGAAACCTCGGCCGCGCTCGGCTTTGGGTTTCGATGCGGCTTTTTAGGTTTGCTGCATTTGGAAATCATCCAAGAACGGCTCGAGCGTGAATTTGATCTCGACCTTATCACGACGGCGCCTTCTGTTGTTTATACGCTGCAAATGCGCGACGGCACGGATATGCAGCTGCATAATCCCGCCGATATGCCGGACGTTATGAAGATCGAATATATTGAAGAACCGTGGATTAAGGCCACTATCATGACGCCCGATGATTATCTGGGCGGGATTTTAAAGCTTTGCCAAGATAGGCGCGGCATTCAAACCAATCTGTCTTATGTCGGCTCGCGCGCCATGGTCGAATATGAGCTACCGCTCAACGAAGTTGTCTTCGATTTTTATGACCGGTTGAAATCTGTCTCCAAAGGCTACGCCTCATTTGATTACCAATCCATTGGCCTTAAAGAAGGCGATCTCGTCAAGATGAGTATTCTGGTTAATAGCGATCCCGTCGACGCGCTGTCTATGCTGGTTCACCGTAATAATGCCGAGTCTCGCGGGCGGCAAATGTGCGAACGGCTCAAAGACCTTATCCCGCGGCATCTTTTCAAAATACCTGTTCAAGCCGCAATTGGCGGGCGCATCATTGCGCGCGAAACCATTGCCGCCATGCGCAAAGACGTAACGGCGAAATGTTATGGCGGCGACGCCTCGCGCAAGCGCAAGCTTTTAGATAAGCAGAAAAAAGGGAAGAAACGCATGCGCCAATTCGGCAAAGTCGAAATCCCGCAAGAAGCCTTTATCGCCGCCCTCAAAATGGATGATAACTAATGGCAGTGACATTTAGAACAGGCATTGTTGTGCGCTTAAATAGCGGCGGCCCTAAAATGACGGCGTTGTCGGATGAAACCAATGGTAAAATTTCCTGCCAATGGTTTGATCGCAACGGGAAAATGCACAAAGCAGATTTTGACGCGGCGGCGTTATCTGAATTTAAAAAAGCCTAATGGGATAGCGATTATTCGCAGCCCCCAGTCATATCCGATATCCAATCGGTTATCAATTTTACCCCTTCGTCATGCACAAGACTACGGCCAAGTTCTGGCATCATGGCGCTGGGGTCGCGCGTTTCCATACGGTAGAGAAAAATAGAATTGTCAGGCTCGCCCGGGGTAATGTCATATTTGCGGCCGCCTGTCCCGCTCCCGGCCGCGACAGCATTTTTACAAATGCCTAGATGCGGCTGGCTTTCATTGTCTGGATTTAAATGCAGGCCTGACGTATCGGCAGGGCCAACAGGATTATGACAATGCGCGCAATTTATATCCAAATAGGCCCGCGCGCGGGCATCCAATGCAGCATCTTGATTATTCCAAATCGCAGCTTGAGGACGCAGCTCTGGCACAGCTGATAAATAGCCTAATTCAAGCCATTTATCGATCTGGTTCATAGAGCCATGCGCATAAGTATATACACCGTTTAAATGACGGGCTTTGGGGCCAATGGGTTTTAACTCACGCGTTGTATTATTCTGCGCATGACAGCCTGCACATTGATTGATGTTAGGCACAAGATAGGAAAAGTCTGTTTTTCGGCCAGCCTCCTTAAGCGTTAGGGTTTTTAAATCGCCTATACGGGTCAGCTTCGCGTCTGATTGATCTTCATTCCACACATAAGATAAAGGCTCCCACCCAGCTTCGCGGTGAACCAAAAGCCGTGTTTCAATCAGATGATGATTGGCAAGAGCTAGGCCCTTTTGTTGTGTCACGGGTTGTAAATCATCCGTCTTTTTAACCTTTCCATCTGGCGCCGATGGATAATAAAAGGTTTTGGAAATAATAGTGCCAATTGGAAAATTCAATATGTCAGTTGAGTTATATTCCACTCGCCCCTCTTTCATCCATATTGTTCGCAGTTTATGCGCATAATCAGTGAAAAGCGGGGTATTTAAGCTATAGGGCAAAACGTCTTGCCCTAAATTTAAGGAACCGTCTCTAACGTCCATAAGACCCCACTCGCTGAGACGTACAGGGTTATCTATGGCATAGAAAACAGGCTTAGCCTTGGACCGCTCCGCGCACCCCGAAAGCAAACTCAAAAAAATAGCCGCCGCTATGACAGCTCTTATCATCATCCGTTATGCGCAAGCTTTACGGGGGTGAGCTTTTCAATGTCGCAAGTGAAGATATCTTCAACCCTTGGGTTTTTATTTTTATTGGGCATGTCGGCATTTAAGACTTCGGCCCCCTCTTGATCGATACATATTTTGGGGTCAGCAATATCAACATTCTTATAACCATCCCATAAAACATGGGGGAAACGTCCTTTTAATCCGAACATCATGGTCTTTAAGGCTTTCAAATCCAAACCGTCTGGTTTGGTGCCGCCGCCTGATAAATTATTACCATGAATACTAATCTGCTCCGGATAAGGATCAAAGGCCTCCTCCATACCATTGGGCGCATTATCAGATGTGAAAACGGAGGAGATAATAATATTAGCGGTATTATTATCCCGGATATTATTATTGAAAACTTCAATCCGGTCATGAGAATTTATAACAATGCCCGACCCTGCCGGAACAGCGGCAACAGGCGTGCCTTTATGCCCAAAATTGCGGGTATTATTTTCGTAAACCTCATTCTCATAAACCCGCACATCAGAGCCATATTGGGTCAGGTTCGGCATATTAAACACAAGAATACCGCCCGTATTGTTCACCGTGACATTATTATAGACATCGGCATGTTGCGTATTTTCAATTTCAATACCGGCCACATTATATTCGGCGCGGCTATTACGAACGATAACGTTTTTCGACTGGCCTACATAAATGCCCGCATCAGCAGCCGCAATCGCAACGCAGCCTTCGATTAAAACATTTGTGGTTTGGACGGGATAAAGACCATAGGCTCCATTTTTTGTATCAGGTCCGTTTGTCCATTCTGTGCGCACATTTCTAAAGACGATATTATCACCTTCATTGACTTTAATGGCGTCACCAACCGTATCCTCAATTGCGATATCTTCTATGGTGAAATTTGAAGCCGTCACGAGCAAACCTTCTGCCCCGCTCACTTGTCCTTTAAAGCTGAGCACTGTTTTATCCATACCAGCTCCGCGTATGGTCACATCGTCAACGGTCAGGCTAAGGCTACGGTCAAAATTATAGGTACCTTCGGGAACCTTAATCACATCACCCGGTTTGGCATCAATAAGTTGGGTTAAGAGTTTTTCCTGATAGGAGGATGTCTCAAGAGCGCTATCTGATTTTAACTGGGTATTCCCGCAAGATACTAAAATCAAAGCCGAGATTAACGCGGATCCTATATATAAATTTTTCATAATATCCTCCTGCCTAAAAAGTGACGTCTTTTTAGAATTAGTCAAGGATGAGATTTATAGCATTAGAATTGATTTGGCTCTTACCTTTGGGCAGGCTAATGAGACGAAACATAAATATAAAAGTATGTTATGACCCTTATCCATAATATTGCCCTCGTGGGCGCGCTCTGTTTGACCCTGACAGCTTGTGAAGAAGCCACCCTAAAATCTGAAACCGATGAGCCGGAAACGGCAGCTATCTTTCGCATTGATGAAACGCCGCATGCCCAACTTTCAGGCAATGTCATTCCGCAAGCTTACCGCCTCGATATGCGTATGAACCCTGATGATGACGGGTTTAGCGGACTTGTCGAAATAGACGTCGATATTCAAAAACCCACCGATAAAATCTGGATGCACGGCAAACATATGACCGTATCCTCTGCCGTGGCTCTCATTGACGGCGCTGAAATTCCGCTAAATTTTACGGAAATGCCTCATCAGAGCGCTCCGTCAGGGATTGCTAATCTATCGTCTGATAAGGTTTTAAGCGCAGGCAAGGCCACATTGAAAATCGCCTATGAGACACCTTATAACCAAGCGTTAAATTCAGCCTATCAAGTCAAGCGGAATGGCGAAGGCTATATCGTCACCCAGTTCGAACCCCTAGGCGCGCGCGAAGCTTTTCCGAGCTTCGATGAGCCGAAATATAAAGTGCCATTCACCCTCTCTATTACCGCGCCCGCAGATGATTTTGTCTATGCCAATACACCTGAAACCCAAACAACCGAGCTAGATGATGGCTGGGTCAAGCATGACTTTGCTACCACCCGCCCGCTCCCGACTTATCTCGTTGCCTTTGGGGCCGGGCCTTATGATGTTGTTGATTTCGGCGATATCCCGCCCAATGATATTCGTAAGCGGCCAATTAGGCTCCGCGGGATAGCGTCCAAAGGTGAAGGCATTCGGATGACCTACGCTTTGGCCAATACGGACGGTATCCTCACAGCGCTTGAAGGTTATTTCGGTACGGAATACCCTTATGAAAAACTCGACCTCATCGCCGCGCCTAATTATGCCTTTGGCGCGATGGAAAATCCTGGCGCGATTGTCTACCGAGAATCGCTACTACTCCTTGATGAAAATGCCCCGCTGTCACAAAAACGCGCCTATGCAAGGGTTCACGCCCACGAGCTCGCCCATCAATGGTTTGGCAATTTGGTCACCCCCGTCTGGTGGGAAGATATCTGGCTCAATGAAGCCTTCGCCACATGGATGGGTAATAAAAGTCTGACCTTATGGAGGCCAGACGGCAATTTTGATAATGTTACGCTTAACGCCTCCCTCGGGGCCATGAATATTGATACGCTCGCGACCACACGGAAAGTGCGAGAACCCTTAGAGCGCTCCGAAAATGTGATGGATCAATTTGACGGTATTACATACCGCAAAGGTGGCGGCGTGCTGTCTATGATTGAAAGCTTTCTCGGTGAAGATAAATTTCGCGATGGTGTGCGTCTTCATATGAAGCGCTATGCCGACGGCGTCGCGACAGGCGATGACTTTTTTCAATCTATCGCTGATGGGTCAGACAATGCCGATGTCGTCCCCGCCATGAAAAGCTTTGTCGATCAAGCTGGATTGCCATTAGTCTATGCGAATATGAAATGCGAGACCGAGGCTGTCGAGATCGAGGGCTTAAGCGAGCTTGATTTCGCGCAATTACGCTACGCACCGTTAGGGTCAAAAACGCAGCAAGGTCAAAGCTGGCAAATACCTGTTTGCGCAAAATTTGGTTATGGCGATGATACCGTCAAACAATGTACTTTAATGACAGATAAGAGAGCCACAATTATTCCCAATCATGACAGCGGGAAATGCGCAGATTGGGTAACTTTGAACGCAGACGGGGCAGGTTATTACCGTTTCACAATGGAAAGCTATGAGTGGGAAAGGCTTTTATCAAATCTGGACAAACTCAACACCCGCGAGGTTCTGACCATTCAAGATAGTCTTCTAGCCGCATTTCGCGCTGGTGAGGTTGAAAGCTCTGTTATGGTCAAAGGCATGGAGGTCTTTGCCAAACATCCCAATTACGAAGTTGCCTCGGATGCAGGCGACCTCCTTGGATTTATGGACAAGCACCTTAACGCCGATGATGATCTGGCCCGACTTGTTCAGGACATGTACGCCGCACGCTATACGGCCACTGTCGGCACGGATACTATTGAAGGCAATTTATTAGTCCCCACTTTGGCCGCCAACCTTATTAATCGCGGACAAGATAAAGCCCTCGCCAAAGACTATGCCCAACGCGGGGCCTTTTATCTGGGCCTTAACGGTAAAACCAGTAAGAACGCGATCGAGTCTAATCTGCTCCGCCTCGGCTTGTCCGAAGCCATGAAAGCCCAGGGGGCTAAGGCTTTTGATCCGCTAATGGGCTTGGCGGAGCGCGGTTCGCCTTTTGAAAAAGGCGCAGCTATTTCTGCCTTAGCTTCCACAACGGATACGGCCATAGCGGCGAAACTCCGCAGCATAGCGCTTGCCGAAGACAGTCAGCTGACAGGTCGTCAATCCAATACCTTAATTGCTGGATTGCTCAGCTCAAAATGGCACGGCGATGATACATGGGATTGGCTGAAAGATAATTTTGAAACCTTTGTATCGCGCAAAGTCCCAGATGTTAGGCTCGGCCGCATGCCGGGCTTTGCCAGCGGATTTTGCTCCTCTGACCGCCGCTCAGAAGTTTTGGAATTTTTTGAGAGTCAAGCCGCCATTATCCCCGGATATGAACGCAGCTTGAAACAGACAGTGGAAACGATTGAGCTCTGTACGGCGCTGAAAGAAGAAAAAGCTGAAGAGATGAGGCAGGCCTTGAAAGTCCGCTAACTTAATATTTGATTAGGCCTAATCATTAAATCTATCTTAGACAAGAAATGCTACCTATGAGTGTATAGTAAGTTTTAGCGTTTTCCTTAAGCTTACGACCAGTGAGGCGGTTGAAAGACCGCTAAACCCATACATGTGTGGCCGCGTATGATCCCTTATTCGCCTAACGCGAAGTCGTACAACGTTATACATGTGTGCGGGGCAAGCATGTGTCTAAGATTAAAACGTTTAGCACTAAGACGTTTGACATTAGAGCTTAACACGCCTAACGCGCCTCAAAATATCTGACAATTATCTGGCTCAATCAGGGTCACCTGAAATGAGTTCATGCCCGACAATAAACATCACGACTTTAAATCCCTCGCTCTCGCGCCCCAGCTTCACAAAGCGCTGGACCTGCTAGGCTATACAACCCCGACCCCTATTCAAGCGCAAGCCATACCCGATGTCTTAAAGGGTCGGGACTTAATGGGTATTGCTCAAACGGGAACGGGCAAAACAGCCGCCTTTGCTCTACCAACGCTGAGCCATATATGTTCGGACGCTAAAGAGCCGCCCAAACGCGGCGCGCGTGTATTAGTGCTTGCGCCGACACGTGAGCTCGCATCGCAAATCGCGGTGAGTTTTCGTGATTATGGTCGCACCATGGATCATCTCTCTGTCATGACAGTATTTGGCGGCGTGCCGATTAATCGGCAGATTAAAAAACTTGTCGGCGGCAATGATGTTCTTGTCGCAACACCTGGGCGATTAATTGACTTGCTCGACCGGAAGGCCATTACGCTCAAAGATATTGAAATTCTGATTTTGGACGAAGCTGATCAAATGATGGATATGGGCTTTATCCACGCCCTTCGGAAAATTGTCCCGCTTGTTCCTAAAGACAGACAAACCTTGTTCTTTTCCGCAACCATGGTACCCGCGATTAAAAAGCTGGCGAGCCAGTTCCTGACCGACCCTGTGACGGTTTCAGTCGCCCCCGCCAACACAACAGCAGAGCGTGTGACCCAGCAAGTTATCTTTGTGAACCAAGCCGAGAAACAAGGGCTGTTATCGCTGTCCTTGCTCGAGCCTGATGTGAACCGCGCCCTTGTGTTTACACGCACCAAGCACGGCGCAGACCGTGTTGTGAAGCGCTTGGCCCAAGTCGGGCTTTTAGCGGTAGCGATTCACGGCAATAAATCGCAAGGTCAAAGACAGCGGGCCTTGGGCGCTTTTCGAGAGGGCGAGATTAAAATTCTTGTCGCCACAGATATAGCGGCACGCGGCATTGATATTGAAGGCATTAGTCATGTCATCAATTATGAAATTCCCAATGTGCCAGAACAATATGTTCACCGTATTGGACGGACGGCCCGCGCCAATCGTGAGGGTAAAGCCATCGCTTTTGTCTCTGGAGATGAGCGCAAATATCTCAAAGATATCCAGAAGCTTTTAAAAACAACAATTCCCGTTGTGGAGCTCCCCGAAGATTTCCTCAAAAACGTCGCGGAGCTGAAGAAAACGCGTAAAGCTTTACCCCCGCCGCCCAAGAATAAACCTGACCCGCGAAAGGGCCGGGGTAAATCGAAAAAGAAAAAGGCGCGTTTCTCTAAAGATAAAAAAAAGAAAGACGCCCAGAAAGACATAAGGGTTGAAGGGACCAAAGATACGAGCCGTAAACCCCATAGAAAAGGCCCGAAAGACTCATCGAACAAAGACGCGTCTAATGAACGGCCTGAGAAAAAATCATGGCCTGAAAAGAAATCATGGAATAACGAACAAAAACCTCGCGGGCGTAAAAAACCCAAAGGAGGACATCGCTCTGATGAAAACCGGTCAGGTGACAATAAGCCTAAAAAGGGCGGGCCTCCAAATGACCGAGACGGCGAGTCCCGCGCCCAGCGTAAAGCGCGTAATCAAGCTAAACACGCCCAGCAACATTCGCGCCGAAAACCACGGCCAGATGGAGAAACTAAAAGCTCGGATAATAATTCAAGCCATAAATCTAAAGGCCGGAGTTTTTCCAAAAATAAATCCAAGCCAAAAGACGGCGCTGATGCTCCAAAGAAACCACATCAACGCTATGGCAAACGCCATAAAAATAGACGGTCTAATTCCGGACCGCGTAAAGGCCCTAATAAATCTTAACGCGTCTTTTTATCAAAATTACCACTCGCCCAAAGGATAAGCGCAATAAGCGGAAATTGTAACGCCACTCTGACCCAAAGCGCTGTTGGGCTTGCCTGCATATCTCCAAGAGGGATATTGTACATCGCCATATAGATATTGGCGGGCAGGACAGCGAGCAAAAAAGGCGCGAGCCAAAAGCCACTTATCTTACGGAATTTTTTTATGGCGAGCCCTATCGCAAAGAAAAGTTCCATAATCCCAGTGACCCACACAATTATAAAGGGAAAGGGGAGTAAAGGCGGAACAATCCCAGCATAGGCCTCATCTTGCGTAAAATGCGTAATCCCCGCGACAAAGAAAAATAGGGCCAAGAGATAACATAAAATCGTTTTAACATTGCTCATTACTCACCCTCATAAGTCAAGGTCATGCCCGCGCCAAACCGCCCTGCAGGACGCGTTTGAAACCCATAGCTCTCATAGAATTTTTCTTTGCCCGCTACCGCCATTAATCCGATGGTCGCGCCCTTTGGAACAACACTCTTAAGACAACCAAAAAGCTCTTCCATCAAGTCCGCACCAATGCCTTTTCCGCGGTGCACGTGACTAACAATAAGGTCTTGGATATAAAAATTTAAAGCACTGTCTCCGATAAGTCTGACAAAGCCAATGGTTTCACCCTCAAGGCTGGCGCTGACCCAAAGCAGGCTATTGTCAATCGCCCGCTTGGCAAGGGCTTTATCCGTATCACCCCAACCGCAGCTCTCTCTAAAATTTATATATGTCTGGGTATCAGGCGCGCTCTGCGTGATGATAACTGACACCTTACCCTTCCGCCTCCATCGCCGCTAACCGGCTGGCTTGATCTTCGCCGATGAGCGCGTCAATGACTTCGCCAAGCTCATCACCCGCGACAATTTTATCAAGCTTATAGAGGGTCAAATTAATCCGGTGATCGGAGACGCGGCCTTGCGGGTAATTATAGGTTCTAATGCGTTCAGAACGGTCACCTGAGCCCACTTGGCCTTTACGCTCATCTGCGCGCTCAGCGTCAATGCGCTGCTTTTCCATATCATAAAGCTTCATCTTCAAAAGACGTTCTGCATTAGCGCGGTTCATATGTTGGGATTTCGCGTCACAGACCACAACAACGCCTGTCGGCACATGGGTCATGCGCACAGCAGAGTCCGTTTTATTGACATGCTGTCCGCCCGCGCCTGAGGCCCGCATCGTATCCACGCGCACATCACTCATCGAAAAACCAATATCGATATCTTCAGGTTCTGGCAAAACGGCGACTGTTGCTGCCGAGGTGTGAATACGGCCCTGTGTTTCGGTCACGGGCACGCGCTGGACACGGTGAACGCCGGATTCAAATTTAAGCTTGCCGTAAACACCTGAGCCAGACACGGAGGCGACGATTTCTTTATAGCCGCCCATATCGGCTTCGGAATCGTTTTCGACCTCGACTTTCCAGCCCTGTAGCGCGGCGTAGCGCGCATACATGCTAAAGAGATCACCCGCAAAAATAGCGGCTTCATCCCCGCCTGTGCCCGCTCTTATTTCCAAGATGACGGAGGCATTATCATCTTTGTCTTTCGGTAGTAGCAAAAGCGAGACTTCTTTTTCCAAAGCAGGAAGCGAATCTTTTAAAACTTGCATCTCTTCTTTGGCCATCGGTCCCATCTCTGGGTCTTCGAGCATGATTTGGAGGTCTTCCATTTCAGCTCTCACCGCTTGAAGCTTTCGTACGCCTTCGGCCACAGGGCGCAGCTCGGCATAGTCTTTGCCAAGCTTTACAATTTCTGCCCCGTCAGTTGTCGCGCCCATACGGGCTTCGATTTGTTCAAAGCGGTCAACAACCTGTGCTAATTTTATATCAGGGATATGCATGAAAGCGGGATAGGCGCTTAGAACTCAGATGACAAGCCAAAGAACAGCGTTCGCGGACGGCCCGGGAAAAAGCGCTCATTACCAAAAGCAAAATCAGCCCGGTCTGCAAAGATAGTATCAAAGAGATTATCAACGCGGCCAAAGACGCGTAAATTCTCTGTCACCTCAAAAGCGCTGCGCAGGACGAAAATATCATGCCCGTCATAGCTCTGCGTATTGCCAGGGTTGGTGAAATAGCTCCCGACATGACGCCATTCCAATTCTGCACTTACGCGATCAAACGGACGAACCGTCACGCGCATATGAGCGAGCGTATCAGGCGCCGTATCAATACGGTCACCATCGGTAATGGTGTTCGGCGTATCAATACTGCCGTCAAAATTTAGATTTATATCTTCAAACGCATAGGTGTGACGCGCCAAGGTTCCATCCCCTGAGAGGCTGAGCCAGTCATTGATATCGGCCGAGAAAGAGGCTTCAATACCGATATGCTGCGTCTGGCCATTGGCTACACTAAAGCCGTCTGAATTACGAAAGAAAAAATTATCTTTCCACTGAGCAAAGCCGGACGCCTCAAAAGTATAGAGGTGATTATCATATTTCACCCCCGCTTCTAGACTATCGAGCGTTTCCGTTTGAGCCTCGCCGCCCGTCTGCTGGAGCTGAACGGAATATAGGTCAACCGTTTGCGGGGCGCGCGCGCCGCGGGCCGCGCGGGCATAAATATTTAAGCTATCATTGACGCTATGCCTCAAACTGACTTTGGGGGTGAGTACAAAAAAATCATCCGTACGGTCGGCTAGGCGAATGAACCGCCCTGATTGTCCCGTCGTCGTTTGGTTCTCATAATCATAGCGCGTATATTCCGCCCGCGCGCCAACATCCAGCACAGTGTCTTCACCAAGCCAAATGTCTTTTTGGGCGTAGGCTGCCCCGACAAAACTCTCGACTTCATAATCATAATGCAGGCCTTGAGTGAACGAAAACACGGTTGCGTTGTCTTGAAATTCAAACAAGCTGCCGTTCGTATATTCTACGTCGACGCCGATATTCCACCCATCATTATAGAGCGCGCTTTGGAGACCCACAGATGTATGGTCATTAGTTTCCAAGGCTTGACCGGGCACAAAGTGACGCAAAAATTCTAAATCAACATGACGGGCATAAGGGGTAAGCTTCAGCGTCTTACCGCCTATATCCCGCGAAAAATTCGCTTGTGTGCGATAGGTACGATTATCACGAAAAGCCTCAGGATTGGGGTTACTAAAGCGAGTCTCAGGATCACTTAAAAGCTCTTGGCCTTGCGGGCCGCCATCAATATCTTGTAAGAACCCAGCCGTTTCTTGATTTAAGTTTTGAACCGCCGTCAACCAATCAACATCCCAACCGCCAAGCTCGCCTTCATATTTAATCTCAAGTTTTTGCTGATCAAACCCGCTATCATCTCGAAAGCCATTATCGTGGACGAGGGACAGAGAGGCTCTGACATTGTTTCCGACCTTCGCTGATAATTGAGACGATATGAGACCGTCATCACTGCCTAAAATACGAAAATAATGACGGCGACCGCTAGAGCGAGAATAAACCTCAGTACTAACATCAGTAGGCGTAAAATGTTTTGTACCCGCAACGGAGTGAGATTCAATATTAATAAGACCATGGACAGCATTAGAGCCATAATAAGCAGGCCCGGGGCCCTTTATGACTTCTATTCGGCTCGCCAGTTCTGTACCCCCCTCGAATAATCCATTCACATTGGCAAAGCCTGCAGCGCGCAACGGCACGCCATCTTGAAGATATAAAAAGGAGCCAGCCCCCGCCCCGCCTGTCAGAACGGGCGAGCGAATGGCTGTTAAATGTTCTTGGCCTGAGCCTCTATGAATATTGACGCCCGCAACACCATTTAAAGCTTCTGCGGGATGGACAAGCACAATATTATCAAGAGTCTCTTGCCCCAGAACATCAACACTTTCGGCAATGTTTAATACCTTTCGCTCTTCATCATATATACCATGAACGACCACATCATCATCAAGCTCAGACTGGTACAAGATCAACTCGTCATCAGTCGTTTGTCCCAAAGCGGGGCCTGCAAATAATACCGGAATTAAAGGAAGATATTTCATAGCGGGGCTATGCCTGAAGAGAACAAATGACAAAAGTGAAATCTACTTTTTAGGCTTAGATTTTGTTTCTGATTTAGGGCCTATTTCCAATGGGCCGTTTTGCGACACAATATGCAAGTCTGTTTGCGGGAACGGAATAGAGATGCCTGCGGCCTCCAAAGCTTTATTGACTTCGGTATGAATAGTGTGGGTTACAGGCCAACGGTCTTCAAAATTGCTTAAGAAAACGCGTAATTGAAAATCTAGTGAACTATCGCCAAATCCCGTAAAGAGAACATTGGGGGCTGGCGTGTCCAGAACCTTGGGGTTCGCTTTGAGAGCGTCCAACATGATATCGCGCGCTTTATCCGTATCAGAGCCATAAGCAATCCCGACAGGAATAATGAGCCGCGTGACGGAATTACTCAAAGTCCAATTTGTCACGCGTTCGCTAATCAAAGCCTCATTTGGGATAAGGATTTCACGGTTGTCCAAATCGCTTAATGTTGTCGCGCGAATTTTAATACGCGACACCGTCCCGCTTTGTTCGCCAATGGTAACATAATCCCCGATACGAATAGGACGTTCAAATAAAATAATAAGACCCGAGATGAAATTAGCGATAATTTTCTGAAGACCAAAGCCAATACCCACAGAAAGCCCTGTTACAATCCATCTGAGTTGAGACCACTGAAGGCCTAACCGATCAAAAGCGATGATAATACCAGCGGCAACAATGATATAACCCAAGATCGTTCGGATAGCGTAGCGCGTGCCCGCATCAACACCCGCGCGGTTTAAGATAAATATCTCGAGAAAGCCCGGAAGGTTCTTCGCCGCAATATATGTAAGCCCTAAGATGATAATGGATTGTATCAAATTCCACAGCGTGATTGGAACTTTTGTATCAATAATGGCGCCGCCCTCATCAAAGACTTGTCCTGTATAACTGCCAAGAACTACATCATTAAAAACAGAGAGCGCCGGCAGCAAATCTGACCAAATCAGCCACATAAGTCCTGCAAAGCCCAGAATAATTAAGGTATTGAGGAGTTGTGAGGATTGGCGGGAAATCGCTTTAATATCAATTTTACTGGTATCGACAGGCGGTAGCGATGCCACGACCTCTCCGCGTTCTTGCGCCGCAGCTTTTTCTTGTCTTGCGCGAATGGCAATGTCTCTTTTTTCAATTGCCTGACGTAAAGCCAATCGGCGCTGGGCCACAAGCACCGCACGGCGGATAAATCCATAAACAACATAAGTGAGTAAAAGTAGCCACCCCGAAATGAAAAGCCGCCACAAAATTTTATTTGATGTGTCGTAATACCCGGTGGCTGCAAAGCCTGTGGCCAAGATTGGCACGCCTATAAATATTCCCGCCAAGACGGCTTTATATTTTTGAAAATGGGACTCTTCAAATTTCGCCTCTTTACGAATTGGAAAAATAACGCGGTAGCTAAAAATGGCCAGCGCCAGAACCGAAATGATAAATGCAAATAGACTCAAGCCTTCATAAATTTCTGTTGTCGGATTATCAGACGTTACCCCTACTAAGGCTGTTGTGATGCCTGCAAGTGGGACAAACCACCGGAAGTTATTATTCAAAGCGGCGCGAATTGTTTCGGGGAATTTGTAATGCGCGGCAAATAAAGACCGGTCTTTATCCCACGCTCGCCACGTTAGAAAAAACAAACTAAAGAAAATGAGATAGAGGAAAGTATCTCTCATATCCTCAATAAGCGGGTCAGGCGAGCTGCTCGACCCAAATAGAATAGCCAAAAACAAAAAAATCAACGGAATCGGTAACGCTATGATAATACACGCCAGGAGGACAATGGGTGTATGCCAAAAACTATCCTGGCTGACATCTCCTACCATTTTTTCTCGGCGGTAAATATCGGCCCATAAACGAGACCTCATTAAAAAAGTGACTCCGATAATAATTGTAAAGATAATTATAAATGGCATAAGAGATTGGGATTGCGCGACAAATTCTTGCCCGACAAGCTTAATGTGGTGCGAAGAAAAAAGAAGGAAGGCCCCTTTGATAACTTTTTGCGGCCAAGCCATATTAATAGCGGGCACACTCGGAACCCATAGAAGTTTTTCATCCAATAAAGCTTTCAATTCTTCTGTGGAATTTAACAGATTTTTTTGCTGGTTTTGAAGACTAACAATTTCACTAATCCGCGTCGTCGACGCACTGGATATACCCAATTGCATATCTCTATGCTGGGTATATAGCGTTCTATATGAGGTCTCGTCTTCTGAACTTAAATCAGGAATATCCGGCTCTTCAATGCGAGCTTGTATCAGAGCCGTCTCAATATCAGGACGCCCAATCGGAAGGTCTCGTAATGTATCTTGCGCAATGAGACGTTTTTGCGTGAGCCCAATTAAGGATTTTTGCGTGATGTCAATTTGATTTTTAATTGCCTGCGGAGCTTGAAGTTGATTAGACAGCCGGCGAAGCGTTGCGCCCGCTTGCCGATTTAAATTTCCTAGCCCAATAAAATCACGGGCAACGCGAAGGTCGCTCTCAACATCATCTAGTCGGGATCTTACGGTTGCGCCGCGTTTGGAAATCGACGTTGCATCAGAGGCCAATGTTACGAGAGAATCTGCCAAAGCCACGTTCGATCTGGCGAGGTCCTGCACCAAAACATGGGACTCCGCATAAAGAGCCAAAGTCGACAACGATTCAGATTTAAGTTGGGTCGCCTCATTCGTGCGTCTTTGACCTGTTTTATCCTGTAAATACTTAACGTGAGCATCAACGTCCTCTAGCTTAAGTTCTGTCAGATTTCTTCGCGCTGTTAGGATTTCACCGCGTTTGGAAAGACCCGCAACTTCATTCTCTAATGCCCCGAGTTTTGTTGCGCGCATATAATGCTGCGCGACAAGACTTTTACGCCGCGCTTCACCGACACGGTCAAGTTCTGCATTGCCCTGCTCAGTTAATTGCGCTGTTAATTCGCCTAATGTATCTCGTATATTTATCAGTTCATTGGGGGCTGCCACTTGCCGCGCTGCGAGGGTTTGTAAGCTAGTTTGATATCCTTCTAGTTCAGACCTTAGAGCGCTTGCGCGGCTTTCACTGGCAACCAAATTCTGCTCAAGTTTAACAAGGGCTTCCTCGCGCATGGGTTCTTCGGAATTGACGAATTCACGTTTTGGTAAAGATTGGTGTTCTTTGGTTTGATCTGCGAGGTCTTTAAGTGTTTTAGATGCATTCGTCAGTTCAGTCCTATAAAGCGTTTCGGCTTCTTTATTCTCGGATGCGTTTGCCAGAGCCGTACTCGCTGTTTCCAAAAAGCCTCGAATTTGGGTTTGTTCGTCTTCCGTTAAGTCATCTCGGTCACTTAAAGTCGCGAGCGTTTTTTCCATTGACTTGATCGTAAAATCGGGACGTTCGATATTATCCTGAGCCAGCGCAGAACTGGCGATAAATAGAACGAAAATAAATGAAATTATTAATTTAAAATATCGCATCAAACTTAACCAACTCCCCGTGCATCTTATCTATGCCATTGCCAAGTCTATGTCTGTAAAAAATTACGTCAAAAACAGTCTAAATCTTGAAGTCCCGATTTTAATGCCCACATCAAGACATGAACATCCGATAGGAGGAATATCGCAATGGATATTCAAGCTTATACACAGCGCGGGCGGAGCGCCGTGCAAGCGGCGCAATCCGAGGCCGTCACGCGCGACCATCAACAGCTCACGCCTTTGCACATCATGGCGGGACTAATCTCTGATGAGGGCAGGCTACCGACGAAAATTATGGCCTTAGCCGGCGCGAAGCCAGAAACCTTAGAGGCGGGCCTGGAAAAGGCGCTGGATAAACTCCCGCGCGTAGAAGGCGGGTCAGGCTTATCTCTGTCCAATGCGGGGATGAAAATTTTCGCCAATGCTGAAAAAGCGGCTAAAAAAGCAGGCGATGCTTTTGTCACGGTGGAACGTTTACTGCTCGCCTGTGTCCTCAATGCAGATAAAAATTTAAAACCCATCCTCGCCCAAGCAGGACTTGAACCTTCCAAACTTACCGGGGCCATTAAATCTATTCGCAGGGACGGGCCTGTCACATCAGAGGCTGCTGAAGACCAATATGAAGCGCTGTCTAAATATGCCCGCGATTTGACCCAAGCGGCGCGGGACGGAAAACTTGACCCTGTCATTGGACGTGACGAAGAAATCCGGCGCACCATGCAAGTGCTCTCGCGGCGCTCGAAGAACAACCCCCTTTTAATCGGAGAGCCTGGCGTCGGAAAAACAGCGATTGCCGAAGGCCTCGCCAACCGTATTATTTCAGGCGATGTCCCCGAATCTATTCAGGGGAAACGCTTACTCGCCCTTGATATGGGCGCTCTAATCGCAGGGGCTAAATATCGCGGTGAATTTGAAGAACGGCTTAAAGCGGTGCTCAAAGAAATAGAGGCAGCAAATGGGCAAATCATACTCTTCATTGATGAAATCCATACGTTGGTCGGGGCAGGAAAAGCTGACGGCGCCATGGACGCGGCTAACCTGCTAAAACCCGCCTTGGCCCGCGGGGAACTTCACTGTGTCGGCGCAACCACACTCGATGAGTACCGCAAACATTTAGAAAAAGACGCCGCCCTCGCCCGCCGGTTCCTCACTGTCTTTGTGAGCGAACCCACGGTCGAAGATACGGTGTCTATTCTGCGCGGCCTGAAAGATAAATATGAGGTTCACCACGGCATTCGTATTTCGGACAGCGCCATTGTCTCGGCAGCACAATTGTCCAACCGTTATATAACAGATCGATTCCTCCCCGATAAAGCCATTGATTTGATGGATGAAGCCGCCAGCCGCTTGCGTATGCAGGTGGACAGTAAACCCGAAGCCTTAGACGAAATTGACCGCAGGCTTGTTCAGCTAAAAATTGAGGTTCAGGCGCTTAAAAAGGAAACTGATAAAGCCTCACAAGATCGGCTTAAAAAACGACATAAGGAAATCGGAGAACTTGAGGCACAATCATCTGAAATGGGCGCGCTCTGGCAAGCTGAGAAAGCGAAACTTGCCAATGAAGCCGATGTCAAAGAGCAATTAGAGCACGCTCGTTTCGAACTTCAAGACGCGGTGAGACGCGGAGATTATGAGACAGCGGGACGCCTGCAACATGAAGATATTCCGGCGCTCGAAGAGACCATCGCGGCGCAGGATAAAACGGATCAATCTGAAAGCGCGCTCGCGTCCGAAACCGTGACCTCGGAAACGATTGCCAGCATTGTGTCTCGCTGGACAGGCATACCCGTCGAAAAAATGCTCGAAGGCGAACGCGAAAAGCTCTTATCCATGGAAACGGTTTTAAGCCAGCGGGTTGTCGGTCAAGACAAGGCCGTGGCTGCTGTGTCCGATGCCGTTCGCCGCGCGCGGGCAGGTCTGCGGGATCCCGCGCGGCCAATTGGATCATTCATGTTTCTAGGGCCAACGGGGGTTGGGAAGACAGAACTGACAAAAGCCTTAGCCAGTTTCATGTTTGATGATGATGGCGCGATTACGCGCATGGATATGTCCGAATATATGGAGAAACATTCCGTCGCCCGTCTGATCGGCGCGCCGCCCGGTTATGTCGGTTATGATGAAGGCGGAGCCTTGACCGAAGCCGTACGCCGTCGGCCTTATCAGGTCATCCTCTTTGACGAGATTGAAAAAGCTCACCCCGATGTTTTCAATATCCTGCTCCAAGTGCTAGATGATGGCCGCCTCACCGATGGCCAAGGCCGCACAGTTGATTTTCGCAATACGCTGATCATTATGACGTCAAATATCGGAGCCGAGCATCTGCTCAAACTTGGAGATGGGGATAATGTCAATGCCGCGCGGGTTGGCGTTATGGCGGAAGTCACCGCACATTTCCGGCCTGAGTTTTTAAACCGGTTAGACGAGCTGCTGCTCTTTGAACGGTTAAAGCCCGAACATATGGGCGCCATTGTGGATATTCAGATGCACCGCCTCCAAGGCTGGCTCAAAGACAAACAAATCACAGTGGCCCTCAGCGACAAGGCGCGCGCATGGCTAGGCGAGCAGGGTTATGATCCCTCATACGGGGCAAGGCCGCTCAAACGCGTTTTACAAAAACAGGTCCAAGACGCCCTCGCGCGCGAAATTTTGGCGGGCAAAATAGAGGATGGACAAAGGGTAGACGTCAAGCTTGATAAAGGGAAAATAAAAATCGCCGTAAACACATAAAGGATAAAGGCACTGGCTTAACCAGTTTCCAAACCAGCCATTATAAACACCTATTCCATTTTCGTTCAGTTTAGCCTAAACTCAAATTTGACGCTCTCATGAGCAATGGAGGTTATATGGTCCAAGATATCACGCGATCAATCGAAGCTTGTGCGGCTCATTATGGAGACGAGGCTAAAGCCGTGAAAAAATATCTCCTTGAGGGACAAGCCAAGGCTCTTGCGCTGCCTAATCGTGGACAGCTGACATTCGACTCGAACGGAAATATCTCACAAGACATTTTAAAGGCCTATTCCGAATATGGGTTTTACATTCTCGAAGATGTTTTATCAGACGAAGAACTAAAGGATATAAAAGCTGATCTTGCCGATATGAGAGAGAATTTTCCGGTCCATATGGGTGCAGACAAAGACAAACATGGACGTCCCGCCTTAGGGGTAAATAATAAAGCCCCGACACTGCAATGGGCGCGGCCCTTATCCGACCCGCTGGGCGGAACAGAAATCTTCAACGGACGTCATCAAGTGAAACTGTTTGAACCCAAGGCTCCAAATGATGCGCCGCCAGCCGTTCCTGTTTATCTAGCGGGATCCCTTCAATTTTCTCCTGCCTGTCTACGCACTTACGCGCATCCGGCTTTATTAAAACTGACCGAAGCCATTAACGGTCCAGATTTTGTACCTTTTACAGAAGGGTTATTTATCAAAGACGCAGGGCTCGGCGCAGCGGTGTCTTGGCATCAGGATGGCGATACGCATTGGGACAACTCAAATTTTGATGCTGATATTCACGGGTTCAATTTTATGGGACAGGTCTTTGGCAGCACAGCTGTGAATGGAGTCTGGGTCGTGCCAGGCAGCCAAAAGCTTGGGCGAGCTAATATCGTCAAAATGGTAGAAGATGCTGGCAGTGAACGCCTGCCCGACGCTGTGCCGATTATATGCAATCCCGGTGACGTCGTGATCAATAGCCGACAAATTATCCATGGTTCATTTGCAAATACTGGCTATGAGCCGCGAGTTTCAGTCAATTTTGGATTTCACAAACGGTCGTCTGTTTTAAATGTTCACGGCGCTGGTATGCATGCCGAAGCCACCGTTATGGATAAAGACTTTATCGACACGCGCTCTCGCCTTATCGGCTTAGCCATTGATGCAAGACGGCAACGTTTCCCAGACGAAACACCCTATCATTATGCACCTTTTGCGCAACGACAGGAAGAATTCAAATGGAACGCAAACGCCCAATCCTCACTCAAGGATTACAATCTTATGGATCTCAGCATCTAGGGTTTGGGTTTAGATATTAGGGATTTCCACGCGATTATAGCCATAATAATCATAACGCCAACGACGCCTATATAGAATAAGAAGAAGGCCATTTGGTTCGTGGCTGGGCCGCCAAATTCTAAGCCCCTGCTATCGGGAAATAACGGATCCAGTGAAGACGCAAGAACGATTGTCCAGCCCACAACGATCATGCCAAAGGCAATGCGTTTTTTACCTTTGTCGGAAAACGGAAAGGCGGGAAGAATAGCCGCGGTCAACCACAGGGCCAGACCGTTAATAATGCCTTCCATATGAGCCATCCGCCACGCGTCATAAGTCCCTGGCATCTGATAGTCGATTTCCCAAGGTATTGGCCAAAGCGCGATTTTGCCAAGAAGGAAAAACAAAAACCCAAACCCTAGAACACCGCCGATGAATATTAAAAGCGCGCCATGCCCGATGAGCGATCTTTGATACCCTTTAACTGTATTGCTCATCTCCATTTTATCTCCCGTCATATTACTCAATGGAAAGGTACTGGTATGTCCGGATGGTGCGTATCCACAAGCGGTGTCTTTGTTTTATCACTGCCCTCATAGCCGTCCATCCAATCGAGGACCCATTGCAAGTCTCGTTCTTGCCGTGGGTCATGACCGGGCAATGCGGCCCTGATAAGATAAGGACCTGCGGCAGCTGTAAACCAGCAAATACGCACCCAGAGACGCCAGCGAGATTTCATATTTTTCCAGAGCCCGTCTTTCTTCAGCATAATATGATAACCCCTGCGGGCGAGCCATAAGACATGAAGTGAGCCATGAAAGACACCGAGCATGCGGTGCCAATAGGACTTAACGCTCGATCCAAATACAGCCTTATAGGCATCAAAAGCGACACACTTATGTTCGGTTTCCTCAACCATATGCCAGATCATAAAAGAGGCAACGCGCGAGTCAGAACCAGCAAAGAGTTTTACCCGGTCTCCAATAATCCATTTTGTGATACCCATCGTCATAGCTTCGAAACCGGCGGCGTAAGCCATCCGCTTTTGCAATGAGTTTTGACCCAGACGTATATAGGCTTGCTTCATTTTTTGTTCAAATTTAGCGAGTTCGGGATAGCCATTCTGCTTGAGAAGGTCGTTAAAACGCCGATGAGCTTTAAAATGATGAGCCTCCTGTTGGACGAAACCTTCAATCTCTTCTTTTAAAAGCGGATCATCAATCAACGTGCCGCAGTCCCTAATCGTCTTGATGAGAAAGGGCTCTAAGTAAGGCATGGTTAAAGATGCCCCATTGGCCATCGCCGATAATTCTGGTTCATCTCTATTCCAATGACGGTGTATATCATCTGGAAACTCAAACGGAACGGCGCGGGAGACGGGAATGCTGGTTTTACGATTGAGCATGTTTTAACCCCAATACTTCATGGCCAACTATATCACGCAGATATATTTCGTCCAGTACTGCAAATGGGCTTGGAAAGGCGGCGCACGGTTCGGCGGGTGAGCCTATACAGCCTAAGCCTCTAGATGAGACTTTCCTCAAATTAACTAGGACTTACGGCGGCCCGGTTTTTTACGCGGCGAGCCGTCTTTGTTAAAGATGATATTGCCCTTTTTGTCTGTCGCATAAAGCGCAGGATCAAGTTTGGTTTTTGAGGTTGCAGATTTCTTTTTTGGCGCGGTCTTTTTTGTAGCGGCCTTCTTTACAGGCTTTTTAGATGATGCTGACTTGGTTCTTGGCTTTTTAGCTGATGGTTTTTTAGCGGGAGCCTTATCGGCCTTAGACTTTGTTGATGTTGTTTTAGCCTTTGCCGATGAGGTTAAATCAGACGCCGCCGATTTGGTGCGGCGTGACACATTTCCTGCCGCGTCTCCTACACTGTCCTTAGCCGTATCGGCTGCGCTTTTGGTCTTTTCAACCGCG
This sequence comes from uncultured Hellea sp., assembly GCA_964472905.1. Lineage (GTDB taxonomy): Bacteria > Pseudomonadota > Alphaproteobacteria > Caulobacterales > Maricaulaceae > Hellea. The sequence goes on from CAYYMI010000025.1 coordinate 30,123, forward strand.
GTTTTTGTGGCTGCGCTAGCTTTTTCTCCAGCCGTTTTTGTCACTTCGCGTGCGCGTATTGCGGCGGCTTCAGCTGCTTTGCGGGCTTCAACCATGGGGTCAATATCGGCCGTTTCTGCTTTTCCGCCATCAGGAGAGAGGTTATTATTAATCCGGAAAATAGCGACCATCAATTCACAGAGAAGGCGAATGCCCACAAGGGTGAAAACAATCGCGACAAAGAAAGTAAAGACATTTAAAATCTTCGCTAGAGGTCCTAGCCAGATTGTTTCCAAAAAAATTGTCGAGAAATAAAGCGCGGTTAAAATAATCGAAAGCCAAAAAAACGGCACGATCAATTTTTCCTTCATTAATTTATCAAATGAGAAAAAGAAATTGATAAGGTTTTTCATATCGTCGTCTCTCGTTAGGCTACTTATTTAGGGGCTATCGCTGTCATAACAACAGCCGCGGGCTGGGCTGTAATCTTCTCCGACTTTGATCTCATAGAGTCAATCTCAGCGCGGCGCGTTTTAAAAGATGGCATTTCAGATTTTTTAAGCGGCTTACCCGAAAGCTGTGATAACCGCCGTGGATTTATTTTCTTCCCATGATGGATGACTTCATAATGCAGGTGCGGCCCCGTCGAGCGGCCTGTTGTTCCGACATAGCCAATCACTTGGTCTTGTTTGACGTATTTTCCTTTTTTCACGCCGCGAGCAAATCCCTTTAAATGGGCATAAGCTGTTTTATAACCATCGGTGTGCCGAATACGGATATAATTGCCATAACCGCCATAACGGTTGGCGCGTTCAACCGTGCCAGAACCCGCCGCTAAAATGGGGGTTCCTCGCGGGGCCGCAAAATCAACACCTGTATGCATTTTACGGTAGCCTAAAATCGGATGCTTGCGGCGACCAAAGCTAGAGGACAGCCGCGCGCCATTGATGGGCGTTGCGCGAAGCTTACGTTTCGCGGTCTTGCCTTTGGCATCATAGAAGTTTTCACGGTCTTTGGAGTCTTTATAAAGGTAATAATCGGTTTTCTTACCGCGCGGGCTAAAGCTGGTGTAAAGCAGATCGCCCGCCTTTATAATCTCGCCTTTGTGGTCGCGGGCAACTTCAAAGAAAAGTTCAAATTCATCACCCGGCTGTATATCGCGCTGAAAGTCGACTGAATATTCATAGATATTGGCAAATTGTGCCACGACCTTATCGGGCGCGCCTAATCGCGTGGCGTCGACATAAAGCGAGTTAGAAATTTGGGACGCGACAGACAGCGTTTCATACTTAAATTCGGCGGCGATTTCACGGGCGGCATAGCCTTCCCCAACGCGGTCAACAAAAACGGTTTTTTCTACGCTAGGCTTAAAGGTCAGATGATCCAGTGTGCCATCTGTGAAATGTAAGCCAAATTCTTGTCCAACACGCACATTACGAGGTTTATAGACGGTCGAAAACGCCTCCGTCACCTTATAGGCTTCTTGTCCGGTAAGACCATTTTTTTGCAAAAGAGGTCCAAGACTATCACCGGACTTAACTTTGAGCGTCTTGATATCCACGGCAGACCTATCTGTTGTCTCAAGATATAGATCATGCCGGGTTAAATCGATTAAACTCTCGGCGCTTTTCGTGACAAGCTTTGTGGGTTCTGCCGTATCATTTTCAGGTAAGGCATATCCCGCCAAAAGGATGGCCGCGCCGCCAGCCATTAAAAACCCAAAGCGCTTATTCGTATATATGCGCGTATTATTCATTTCAAAGAAGGCTTGCAATCTGAGCTTAATCGCTGACTTGATATCAGACTCCGATTTAATCTCGCCGCCTTGTTCTTTTTCTATGGCTTCATTGTCTGGGGTCATTGTTTTTCTTATATCCCGATTTTGTCCCAAGGAATAGATTGCCCCACTTATCCCTAATGTCTCGTTAACACGCAAGCTATCTGCCGTAAACTTACGAAAATTTATAGTGTATTCAGACCAAGACCCCTATTGAGTATAGACGAATACGAGGATCCACCGCAATGACGCTGTCATCTAGCGATAATTCAGAGGGGAGCGGGGCGCTCTTACCCCCGCTAAAACCGCCGCGCTCGCGTCTGCGCCGTGTTCTCTTTTGGATTTGTATTGTCCTGCTTATCCTGATTATTCTTGGCCTCTCAGTCGCGGCTTATGTTTGGGTCAATCGTTACGCACTCATGGAAGATATCGCCATTGATGCTTTGGCCGATGAAGGTATCGAGGCCCAACTCTCGATTAACAGCGTGACTAAAACCCAAGCGAGGCTGCATAATGTCCGTCTATCCGATGACGGCACAGAATTCTTTTCATCTGAGGCCATACTTGTGGATTATGAGTGGCGCGACATGATCAAAGGCAATCCCAAACGTATTGTCTTCACCCGTCCTGTAGCCAGCATAACACTAGATAAGACCGGCAAAATCATAGATGGGTGGCTCCCGCATCGTGATGGCCAAGACGATAGTGAAACGAGCCTGCCGCCTGACGGCATCAAAATAGAAGAGGGCCGCTTAAGCGTCACAAGCCCTTTTGGGAACATCGACGCTGACATCACAGCTGAATATTTTAGTCCCGATAATTTAACAGCCATCGCCTCTGTGGCGCCGGGGAAATTCTCCTATGGCGATTGGAACATAGAGGGCGGAGGTGAGTTTGATATCAAACTCAAAGGGTCTGACCCAAAAATTAAAACCAATATGCAGTTAAAGAGGTTGGAGCACGTCGCCGTCGATGCGGTCAATTTACATATCAAAAGCGACATCACCCCGATCGTCAAAGACGGCCAAATAGATATTACAGGCGAAGCTGAAATCTCTTTTGAGACCCTAACCACGGCGCAAGTCATTATGGGCGCAGGTCAGCTCGGCTGGACAGGCGATCTCACGCACAAAACGCAAGATCAAAGTCCTGAATTATCTATGAATGCCGATTGGTCTGCCAATATTCAAGATTTGTCCATCCCTGACCCGATAAGACGGCGGGATATGGCCCAAACTCTCAGCCTGAGCGAGGCCTTAGGTAAAACACCGATTGCGCAAAATTTTGCGCCGCAGCTCACCCGTCATATGGTTGAACTGCTTACGCAAAGCTCTTTTTCAGGGACAGGAACAACTCTGCTGGGCGAGACAGGCGCGACAGTCTCAATAGATGGGCCTATGATTCTTAAATCCCCGCGCACAACCCTGAAGCTAAGACAAATGGATGGGGCCCCGCTTTATAACTTTGATAAAGCCGCGTCCGAGATCGCCCTATCATTTAACGCCGATCTCACACAGCCTGCAGGCTTTAGCCTGCGAAACTCAAACCTTATTGCCAATTCGAGCAATGGCTGGCGGCTGGACGGAGTTAAACATTTCTCAGGCGATATCCAGACCGCGCAAGAATGGACTGTGACCGGGATTGATAATGTGCCTGCGAGATTATCCCCCTTCAGCGCGCGCGCTGTTTACACCGCTGGCCGTACACGCGATCTACAGATGACTGGCCATATCAATTATGACGGCCTCCTCCCCGGCGCGGTCGTCACTGGGCTGACAACAGGGGGTGAGTTAAACATGATAATCGAGGGCGATGAAACCGCCTTACAATTCGCCCCGCAAGATGACCTTCCTCTGACCATTGCTAGGGTCGATACAGATACAGGGTGGCGGGCCGAAAACCTCTCGGCGCGGCTTCTCACCCAAGGCCCGATCTATAGACGAAAAAAAGAAAGCTCAGATGTCACCGCCAAGCTGGGCGGTTTAAGGTTCACCGCGGTTGACGCCCCAGACACGCGCCATTTGGATATCAATTTTGAGAGCATTGATGTCATGGGCCGCTTAGCTGGACTGTCTCAAAACTGGGTCTTTGACGGCCAAATGGCCAATATCACTTCCGAAGACACGCCGGGGCCCGGGACAAAAATCAATATGCCGTCTATGCAAATGGAGCTTTGGCGAGAGCCTGATGCAGAGCTGAAATTTACAATGCAGGCCCCCATGGCCAATGCCAAAACCCAGCTTGTGACCGCGACGAATATTGCGATTTCAGCCAAAGGCGCGCCTGATGATTTTACCCTAGATTACAGCCCGGGCGACACGCAGCTCGGCGAGGTTAAATTTATCGGTGAAGCCCTGCCGCCCCTGCCGATGACGGGTATCGTGCATTACAAAGACTCGGCTTTTACGGGAACCGCGCAAACCCATTTACCCTTTGGCGAAGACACGCCCATTGATGTGAGTTATCGGTTCGAAGACGGCGCAGGAACCGCGCAGGTGGATATTCCCGAGCTTATCTTTACGCCCAATGGATTGCAGCCCCAATCACTTGTCAAAACCCTGCGCGGTAAAATCGCCGAAGTTGACGGGGCGGTGAGCGCGCAAATTAATCTGGCATTCGCGGCGGGACAGCCGCTGCAATCTTCGGGCAGCGCGCAGCTTAAGTCTTTAAGCTTTGGTACGTTGCCCGGCCCGCTGAGCGGTGTGAGTACAGAGCTGCAATTCTCATCCTTTTTCCCGCTCCAAAGTCAAGGCCGCCAGACCTTGACCGTTGCCAGCTTTGACCCGGGCTTTCCGCTGGATAACGGCGTCATAGAATTTGAAATGATCCCTGACGGGGTGAAAGTTTACAGCGCCCGCTGGCCGCTGGGCGGCGGCGCTATATCGCTACAACCTTTTGATTGGTTATATTCCGCCGACCAAAACCGCGTGGTCATGCGGGTTGAAAATGTCTCTGTCGGGGAGTTTCTCAAAGATGTCGGCGACGGCGCGATAGAGGCCACAGGCGACATAGAAGGAACGTTGCCAATTGTCCTCTCGGGCGTCGATGTCAAAGTCGATAAAGGCTCCTTAGAGGTTAAAAATGGCGGGGTGATCAAATACACATCAGACCAGATCGACTCTGTCGCGGACTATGCGCAAAATGATAATGACGCCGTAACGGCCCTGCGGCAGGGACGTTACCGCGATGCGGCTTTTCAAGCGCTCAAAGAATTTAAATACCAGTCTTTGACGGTAGATATGGACGGGGCTTTAGACGGGCCCATCCAAGTTGGGCTGCAATTTGACGGGAGTAATAAGGACGTTCTTAATAGTCAGCCCTTCAGCTTTAATATCAATATCGAAGGCGAGCTGCTCAACATCCTGCGCAGCTTTAACAGCAACGAACAAATCAAATCAGAACTCGCCCGCCGCCAATTAGAACGGGAATCTCTGCCTGCGGAGTTGGAGTAAACTCATCCTCATACCGACACGGCTCCATGGGAGACGTCCGGTATCCATATCTAGATTTTCCAGCAATAGGCAAATTCTAGACATGGACACCGGGCAAGCTAAGCTTGCAGCGGTGTGACACATGGCGCGTTCAATCCTCATAAACTCCCACAATAACGTACAATCATTTCAATCGTTTATCAGAAACATTAAGAGATCAATCCTCATAAAGTCCGGCTATGTTATAAAATGAGCATCATCGGATTAAAGTCCCGATGTGTTCTGGCTGTTCGTGTATTTATTTTTAATAATTACACAAAGACAAATAAAACTAGTAACTTTGTTGCGGCCAGACGATGAGACTGAGCATCGGAATTTACTCTCCGATTGTGCCGGGTTTCTTGGTGTGAGCTTGACCTCCTATGTCGTTTGTTCCTTTAGGAATCAACTTCGGGACTGGAGGGAGGGTAATGAGGCCGCCATGAAAAATCATCGCCGCGTGGTTGATACTGCGTAAAACATTTTTATTTATTTCGGTATCCGTCGCGGATATCGCCACGCGGACTGTCTTTTATATGTCCCTGTCAGTTATGCTGAAATGATGACTCATTTCAGCAACCCTTCCACGCCTCTTGTTATTGGCGCGGTGTAGAACCTTGAGGTTTCATTTTTTTTGAAACCCGACTCTAATGGCAGGCTAACTGTATCTAGATTTCTGAATGTCTCTTTTAGTCCGCTTTGAAGGCAAAAGCAGACATTAGAAGAACCTAGGGTATACCAAACCTTATCGGGCATTCACTAACCTCATATGCAATCCGATGCTTGTTTAAAGCTTCTAATAGGTTTTTAAATTCATCACCCGGCCATGGCAACTGAATCTGGATCAGTCAGGGATATTTGTTTCTTGGAAGACGCA
>CAYYMI010000026.1:0-18575 GCA_964472905.1 uncultured Hellea sp.
CGTCACTCGCGCCATTTTTTCGGAATGGTATATAAGAATTCTAAAATATATGAATGACGGTCAATCCTCAATAAACATAATATTGGCTGTGGTGCAAAGTTGTTGTCATCGGGATTTGTCAAATCCAGTTTTGCAACTACTAATCAAGGCAACAACGGCAAATACTTTTTATGTGTTAAATGGTTTTGGTTTACGTGGATGCTCTAAAGGTGAATGAGCATATTTAGGAGCTGGTGAGGGCTGTTTGACCCCATCCACTGCAATAAATGCGTTCCTAGCTTTATTATGAGGGTGTTTAGGGGCCTCATTCATGGACAATACTGGTGCGTAACACACATCTGTCCCTTCCATAAGTATGTCCCATTCATCACGTGTTTTCGTTTTGATAACTTCGCATATGCGATCCTTTAAACTTGGCCATTTTCTTGGGTCCATTTGCAGTTCAAATTCAGGATCATCGATTAGTCCAGTTAGCTCTAACATCTCATTGTAAAACTGTGGTTCTATCGACCCGAGCGAGATGTATTTCCCGTCAGATGTTTCATAGGTGTCATAAAAATGCGCGCCCGTATCAAGCAGGTTGACGCCTCGCTCATCTTTCCAGCCCGCATAATCCATGAATCCCCACACCATGCTCATCAGGAGAGAAGAACCTTCCGTCATGGCGCAATCAATCACTTCGCCTCTACCAGTTTTTTCGGCCTTGAGCAGAGCTGCACACATTGCAAATGCCAACAACATGCCGCCACCGCCAAAGTCGCCCAAAGTGTTAATGGGAGGCGAGGGCTTTTCGCCATCGCGGCCAAAGGCGTGAAGCGCCCCTGACAAGCTGATATAATTGATATCATGTCCCGCTGCGTGAGCCAGCGGTCCTGTCTGTCCCCATCCTGTCATTCTGCCGATGACAAGTTTTGGATTATCTTTCTGGAGGGTTTTCGGCTCCAGTCCCAATCTTTCAAGAACGCCCGGACGAAAGCCTTCAATGAGACCATCAGCTGAAGCGATGAGGCTTTTGACTTTCTCTAGATCAGCGGCCAATTTTAAATTGGCTTCAAAATAGAGACGCGACCTGTTGAGCGGGTCACGTGGCAGAGGCGCCGCGCCCGGGCGATGCACAGTGACAACTTCTGCCCCGTGATCAGCCAGCATCATACCGCAAAAAGGGGCGGGGCCTATACCTGCCAGTTCGATAATACGAATTCCTTCAAGCGGTCCGGGCATTAATTAGGTCCTATTTTAATGCTGCGGCCCAAGCGGATGTATTCGTCGTTAAAATATGAAATCATGAAAATACTATCATACATCATATCTAAATTTACAAGCATCTAGAAATAAGTAGCTTCATGATCTCGGTTGTGCCGGACTGATGCTGGGACTGTCCATATTTAGAAAATGGCGTGCTTATCTGGGGTTAAAAAAGAAACCCAACTTAGATGATAGGGTAAATGTGTCTTGATTCTTATAAGTGATTGCTGTGGGTTATGCTTCTATGCTGAATCTCTAAGCTTTGTAGTAAGATGTTTCGCGAAATGTTACGATTGCATCGTTTTCAGTGTAATCACGAGATAACATTTCAACAATGAGCGGCGCAATATCGGTTGGGTTTGGTAAGGTAGCCGGGTCTTCGCCGGGCATGGCCTTGGCGCGCATTGCCGTTCTTGTGGCTCCTGGGTTGAGTAAATTTACACGCAGCGGCGAACTTTCTGCTTCTTTGGCATAGCATTGAACAAAGGCTTCTAAACCTGCCTTGGAGGCGGCATAGGCCGACCAATAGGCGCGGCGCGATGTGGCTACGCCTGAGGTTTGAAAGACAGCCCGCCCCGATTCCGAGGCGCGCAGCAAGCTATCTAAAGAGCGGATAAGTCTTACATTGGATGTCAGATTAGTGGCTATGACATCATCCCAGCTTTTGGGGGTTGTATGAGCCGCCAAGGTTATTTCCCCCAGAATTCCCGCATTTGCAAAAAGTCCATCAAGACGTCCCCAACGTTCGTTGATAATGCTGCCGAGTTGATCTATACCGTCATGGTTTTTAAGGTCCATCGGCACCAGCGTGCACTCTCCGCCTTTTGACTTTATCGCGTCATCCAAATCTTCGAGCCCGCCTTGGGTGCGCGCTATGGCGATGACATGAGAGCCAGCTTCGGCTAGTGCGAGCGAGGCGGCATATCCGATGCCGCGCGAGGCCCCTGTCACCAATGTGACGCGTCCTGTTAGGTCATGAGTTGGCATGGAGCTTACGCAATCTCGACTAAGAAAGAGAGTTGCTTGGATCCATCCAGCATTTTTCGGTCACGATCAATCAGCGGCGTTGGATAAGCCCCTGTGAAACAGTGATCCGTATATTGCGGGCACTCTTCGGAACGAATTTTCTCTCCCATGGCCCAGTAAAGACCTTCGACGGATAAAAATCCAAGACTATCGACTTCAAGCATTTCGGTCATAGCTTCTAATGAATAATTCGCGGCAATTAGTTTTTCTTTGGTTGGCATGTCAATGCCGTAATGGTCAGGAAATTTAATCGGAGGGGAGGCCGAGCGGAAATGAACTTCCTTTGCGCCTGCGGCTTTTATCATGCGAACAATTTTAGTTGAGGTTGTTCCGCGCACAATAGAGTCGTCAACGAGTAAGACCCGTTTACCTTCGATCATTGCGCGGTTAGCCGAATGTTTGAGACGCACACCCATATCGCGTATTTGCTGTGTGGGTTGGATAAAGGTTCGCCCGACATAGTGATTGCGGATAATGCCTAGCTCAAACGGAATGTTAGTTTCCTGTGCGAAGCCCAGAGCAGCGGGGACGCCGCTATCGGGAACAGGGATAATGACATCGACATCTGCCGGCGTTTCTTGAGCCAACCTTTGGCCCATGCGTTTGCGCACTTCATAAACGCTTTTGCCGCCAACCACGCTGTCGGGCCGCGCAAAATAGACGAATTCGAATATACAGGGCCGCACAGCTGTTTCAGGAAAGGCTCTGAAGGAGCGAATACCGTCGGAATTAATGGCAACGACTTCTCCTGGCTCGACTTCACGTATGAATTCCGCTGATATCATATCGAACGCGCAGGATTCCGAGGCTAAAATATAACTATCCCCAAGACGTCCAATCAGAAGAGGGCGAATGCCTAGCCTATCTCTGGCGCCAAGTAAGACATCATTGGTCATACCGACAAAGGCATAGCCGCCTTCGACTTGGCGGACAGCCGAGATGAACCGGTCTATGAATTCTCCGCTTCTGGCGCGGGCAATGAGGTGAATAACGACTTCGGTATCAGACGTGCTTTGAAATAAAGCCCCGGCTTCGACAAGCTGTTCGCGGACGGTAAAGGCATTGGTCAAGTGACCATTATGGGCCAAGGCAAATCCACCTGAATGGAGTTCCGAAAAGAGCGGCTGAACATTCCGCAGGGTTGTTTGACCGCCAGCAGTTGAATAACGGTTATGTCCGATAGAAATATGACCCGGTAAGCGTTCCGAGGGGTCATTGCCTGTAAAATTATCCCCGACGAGGCCGAAATGACGTTCAGTGTGAAAGGTTTCTCCGTCGCACGTCGCGATACCACAAGCTTCTTGACCGCGGTGCTGTAGCGCATGAAGACCAAGCGCGGTCAAAGAGGCCGCATTATCAATTCCAAAGATTCCGAAGACCCCACATTCTTCGCGAATTTTATCGTCATTGGGATCAAATTCGCAAGTTGGGTTTTCCATTACCTGATCTCCTCGATAATACTTTGTATATCACCATCTTTGACGCGGTCTGCGTATGAGCGCATTTTCGTAAAGGGCAAAGCTCTGACGCCATCGCCTATTTTGGCGAGAAGCGGATAAAAGGTAGAGTTTTGTAAAAGCTTGGGAAGTTCGGCTGGCGGGGCTTCCATTTGCTCTCGCATTGATTTTGGCATTTTATCTAAAATTTCAGGTGGAATTTCTCCCTGATTCTTAGAAATATAGTCTTTGAATTCCTGAGCGTCCTGACTGGCCCGATATTGGGACGTCAACAGCATAACACCGAGGGCCGCCACTAAAAGTCCGCGCATGACGCCAAAGCCTGCACCAAAAAGGCGGTCGATGAGGCCAACGTCTTTGCCTTTCAGGCTTTTGACAAGGCCGCTTAAGAGAAAGAGTATCAACATATAAGCGAGAGCGAATGTTCCGAGCCCTAGCGCGCCGTCAGCAAGCCATGACGGGGAAATGAAATCCTGTGCTGCAAAACGGAAGCGTCCGAAGACGAAGAGGGCTATGGCTGAGGCAATAAGGAGCGCCATTAAGGATGTAATTTCGCGCGCGAGGCCCCTTTGCGCGGCCATAAGCAATGATATCAATAATATGACGAGAACAACAACGTCAAAGCCAGTAAAATCCCAAGGGCCAATGCTCATGCCTGATACTCACCATTGCTAAGCGGCCTTATGAGCGGTTCCCCAAGCGGAATCATCATCCAGACCGTGATCTGCGCTGGCTTCTACACGGCTTATCAACTCTGGCAAAGCCTTGATTGCAATTATTGGCAGTGCGGCATTATCATTTTTAGTGGATGTTTTAGACGGTTTTGCTGAGATAGCTTGTTTGAACCCGAGTTTTGCGGCCTCTTTAAGGCGCGCATCTGACCTTCCGACAGGCCGAACGTCGCCAGAGAGGCTAATTTCACCGAAAACGACACTGTCAGGCGGGAGTGGCATATCAAAAGCAGATGAGGCTATAGCGGCTGCAACAGCGAGATCAGCCGCTGGTTCGTTAATGCGAAGGCCGCCGGCGACGTTGAGGTAAACATCTTTTCCGGTAAAACTAACGCCGCATCTAGCCTCTAAGACGGCCAATACCATAGCGAGTCGTCCGCTATCCCAGCCAACGACGGCGCGGCGCGGTGTTCCAAAGGCAGATGGCGCAACAAGCGCTTGAATTTCTGTCAGAACGGGACGTGAGCCTTCTAGGCATGCAAAAACAGCTGCGCCAGAAGAAGCCTCGCCGCGGCCATCAAGGAAAAGCGCTGAGGGGTTAGGAACTTCGGATAGACCTGAATCGCGCATTTCAAATACTCCGATTTCATCCGTGGGACCAAATCGATTTTTATGTGCCCTTAAAATTCTAAATTGATGCGCGCGGTCACCTTCAAAATAGAGAACGGCATCCACCATATGTTCAACAACTCGCGGTCCAGCAATTTGACCGTCCTTGGTGACATGTCCGACGAGGATAACGCAGGCGCCACGTTTTTTAGCAAAGCGTGTTAGTTCTTGCGCGCAGGCTCTGACCTGGGCAACCGTTCCAGGGGCAGCGCCAAGTTGATCTGTCCAGAGCGTCTGTATGGAGTCGATAATCACAACATCTGGTTTCTCAGACATAAGTCCGTCGAGAATGGGGCCCAAAGATGTTTCCGAGGCTAAAGACACAGGGGTGTCTGAGACATTTAATCGTTTGGCGCGTCTGCGGACTTGTCCCGTTGACTCCTCGCCCGAAATATAGGTGGTTTTATAACCCGCAGCGGCCAGTTTCCCTGTCGCCTGTAAAAGAAGTGTCGATTTACCAATGCCTGGATCACCGCCAACAAGGAGGGCCGAGCCTGGCACCAAGCCGCCACCTGTCACACGGTCGAGCTCATCTATACCCGTTTTGAGGCGAGGAACATCTCGGCTTTCACCGCCCAAATCTACAAACTCGACAGATCGTCCTTTTTTTCGTTTATGGGCAGGACGCTCATTTTGGCTTGTAATTTCTTCAACTAAAGCATTCCATTCTCCACAACTATCGCAGCGGCCAGCCCATTTGGAATGCACTGATCCACAAGATTGGCAAACGAAACATGAAGCGGGTTTAGGCATGTAAGACTCCTGACGTCATTAAGACTGCATATCTTAAGGACAAAGTCAACAAATGTTTATGCTTTGTTCTAAATGAAGAAAAGTGAAACAAACAGGGTTAACGAAGTGCTAACAACTCTTAACGCAGAATAAGGAGACCGAATCATTTTGCGGAGTTCCTATGCGCCTGTTTCAAATACTTGCTTTATCTTCTCTTTTGTCAGCGCCCGCTTTTGCGGCCGATTTGGGGACATACAGACCTGGCTCTCCTTATCATAGTGTCATCGCTCAAGGTGCGGATATCTGTGAAAATCAATGCGCAGGGGATGCGCAATGTCGGGGTTGGAATTATGTGAAAGTTAATCCGCGAGCCCCGGGTGTTTGCGAGTTTAATTCAAAACCCGCTAATCCGATTGAAAGCTCTATCAGTATTAGCGGCCAAGGCGCGGCTTTATATGCGCCGAATGTATCAGTTGGATCGACGAATACTATTCGCGTTGGAACATCAGCTCAGGCTATTAAGCGTCCGACCGTTCAGCAAACCTCTCCAACTCGCCGCGTTGTTCGTCAACCGGTTCCTCAGCAAATTCAGACCGCTCAAACGGTTGTTCGTCGTCCTGCTCAAGTTGGTAGCTTAACGGCACAACAAAATTTTCACCGTCAGTCGACAGGACATGCGGCTCCGCAAGACCCAAGACTGTTGCAAAATAATCAGTTACAGCAATATGCACTCCAACAACGTGCGCTTCAGCAAAGACAACTTCAACAACAACAAGCCGCACTTGGCCAAAATGCTAATGCTAAATCTCGCTTATTAAGAGATCCGCGTATAGCTAATCAAAGGGCAGGGCAGGTTCCTCAATTTCAATATAATCTAGATAGCGGGCGTCCCCCCGTTGGCGTGCCTATATCAAATAATCAGAGGCCTCCCGGATCACAAGCGATATTGCCAACAGGTTCAGTTAATGATCCTGTGACGCATCAGAATGCTCCGTCGCGTATTCGGCAGGCAGAAATAGCTGCAGTTCAGCGTGCTGCGCAGGCTAGACAAGCACAAAACTTTAATGTTGAGAATGCTCAGCAAAGTTTGTTTGGGAGTTTAAATGATGATGTAAAATCACCCCGACCTTTGGTGAATTTACCGGCTGACCCTAATGCACCAATCGCTACGGCTCAGTCGCGGCCAACAATTGCTGTATCGCAAGAACCTTTAGGCGTTTTAGCTGGCGGTTAAGCTCGCGATTTAAGCTTATTGTGGCTACGTGTGATAAAAGCCGCGATGGCCTTTGCTGAAAGTCTGAACCATGCAAACATAACAAAAAAGACAAAGCTAGCGGAAATGCCAGCCAGTATTAATTTTGATGATTGAGATGAGTCATAACCAATTATATTAAGCGTGCTGCTACTGCCTGCCACAGCCGCAATAATGACTAAAAATATCCAAAACCCAACCCAGTAAAAATTAAGTAGTTTATTCTTGCGAGGGAATTTCGTGATCGGAATAAAGAAGAGAGCTGCTATTACAACAGTACAAAAAAACATGATTAATACTGGAAGAGTATGTGCCAACATGAGCCGTTTTGCGCCTTTCATAATAATATGAACGGGTTTGACGCAAAGAGTGGGCCAAAACAGGTTAATTGCGCTCTTTTGTTGTTAAAAACCTAATATCAGGGTTTTTGTCTTGAGAATATCCGACATCCCAAGCTGATTTGGCGAGAAAAACAGGGGCGCCGTCAATATCTTCTCCCATGGACCCTTGTGATTTATCGACAAAGGCTTTGAGTGTGGTTGGGTCATCGCAAGCTAGCCAGCGCGCGGTTTGATAGGGCGGAGCTTCGAATGTAACGTCTAGGCCATATTCCGTTTTGATGCGCTCCCGCATGACATCGATTTGCAAAGCGCCGACTGCGCCGACAATCATGTCTGATCCGATTGCGGGTTTGAATAGCTGTGTGACGCCTTCTTCGGCAAGGCTTTCCAGGGCTTTGCGAAGATGTTTGGCTTTGAGGGGGTCTGCCAGTCTCGCGCGGCGGAGAATTTCGGGTGCAAAGTTAGGAATGCCCGCGAATTTAATTTTACCGTTTTCTGAGAGGCTATCACCGACCCTGAGAGCGCCATGGTTGGGAATACCAATGACATCACCAGCATAAGCATTATCCGCAATTTCTCGGTCCTGCGCAAAAAACAAAATCGGGTTATGAACCGAGATGGTTTTGTTCTCAGTTGTTTTAAGCTTCATACCTCGTTTAAATTCGCCTGAACACATGCGTAGAAACGCCACGCGGTCGCGGTGGTTTAAATCCATATTGGCTTGGACTTTAAACACAAACCCAGCGACTTGTTTATCAGTGGGTTTCATTTCAGTGGCTTGCCCTGCCTTGATACAGGCCTCAGGCTGTGGTCCGGGCGCAAATTCAGCGAGGGCATTAATGAGTTCCAGGACGCCAAATTTTCGAAGCGCACTACCGAAATAAACGGGCGTCATATGACCTTCGAGAAAGGATTGTTCTTTAAACGCGGGGTATTCTTTCGCGAGTTCTTGTTCTTCGGTGAATTCTTCTAGCATTTCGTCATCATCAAAATGTGTGCCAATAGAATTACCATCCAGAGGAGTCCAAGTGTGAGTGCCGTCATCATCCGGTTTTGCAAAGGTTAGGAATTGCCCTGTACGTAAATCCGAAACGCCTCGAAAGCGTCGGCCTGACCCTGCGGGCCATTGCATGGGCACAACGTCAAGGGCGAGTTTATCTTCGATTTCAGCTATGATTTCGAATGTATCACGGGCTTCTCGGTCAAGCTTGTTAACGAAGGTGACAATGGGAATGTCGCGAAGGCGGCAAACTTCGAATAATTTCAATGTTTGTGGCTCGATACCTTTGGCGGCATCCAAAACCATTACTGCGCAATCTGCTGCGGTGAGTGTGCGGTAAGTATCTTCGGAGAAATCCTCATGGCCTGGTGTATCCAAAAGATTAAAAATCAGATCAGAATGTTCAAATGTCATGACTGAAGAGGAGACAGAAATCCCGCGTTCTTGCTCGATTTTCATCCAGTCCGATTGTGTACGCCTTGCTTGTCCGCGCGCAGCCACTTGTCCCGCTTGATGAATTGCGCCCGCGGCTAATAGCATATTTTCGGTCAGGGTCGTCTTACCCGCATCGGGATGAGAGATGATCGCAAAGACTCGCCGTTTATTAGGTTCTATTTCAAGAGCTTTTGACATGGCGCGGAGATAAGGGGATTAACGTGTAAGGGCAAGAGGGGATTGCTTTCGTTAAACTCTGGACAAATAGTTTTGCCTTTGCCACCAATGTCATGTGAAGAAGTTATCGGTTAAACATTTTAAGCAAGCCAAAGAGGCTGGCCGCGCGCTCAATATTGCTGCTAAGTCTATGCGGATATTATCATCTATAGCGTGGGAAGATGAGCACCGCATCGCGTTCTTGGAACGCGAGACATTACCTGCGCCAGACTATGAAACTATTGATGTGACCGAAGCACGGGAGCTTATACAGAGTGCGCGAAAATATATTGACGGCGATCATTTTATTTTCGAATGGCTCCGGCGTTTGGCCAATACATTAGAAACGACAACCCATCTGATAACCTCTCGCGGCACGCCTGATTTTTTTGAGGCCAGTTCGGTTCTTTTTGGTGAACCAACAAAATTAATGCTCGATCAGAAAACGAGGGTCATTGATTTAGCGCGTCATATGGACGGCACATTAGACGGTTTAGATTTTTCAAAACTTGTCGTGGCAGGCTATGAAACGCATTTAACGGCCGAAGAATTTGTGAAGGAGCTTACGCCGCTACTGGCTTATCATTTTGGTGATCAAGCGCCAGACGTCGAAATATCGGACACATTGTCAGCCAAAGCTGTGGCGGGACGGACCCGCATTCGTATTCGGGGCAGCGCTCAATTTACAGATCGCGATATTGACCAACTGCTCCAACATGAAGCGCTCATCCATACGGCCACGGCGCTCAATGGACGGGCTCAACCGCATTTTAAAATACTGGGACGCGCCCATGCAGGGACAACTGAAGTACAAGAGGGATTAGCCGTTTTTGCAGAAATCATAAGCGGGGCGATGGACCCGCAGCGTTTCCGAAGGTTATCAGACCGCGTCATTGCTATTCAGATGTCGATTGACGGCGCGGATTTTAAAGAAGTTTTCGATTTTTATCATGAACGTGTTGATGATGCCGACCAAGCCTATGAAAATACGAGGCGGGTTTTCAGAGGCGGGGTCATTTCGGGCGGCGCGCCCTTTACCAAAGACATGGTTTATTTGAACGGGCTTTTGCGGGTACATAATTTTATGCGCACCGTTGTGAAATTAGGACGGGCCGACCTTATTCGAATTTTGTTTTGCGGCAAGATGGATATCGAAGATGTTCCAGCTCTTGCACAAATGGCCAGTACAGGCCGTATGCGGGCGCCAGAATTTATGCCGCCATGGGCCAAAGACTTACGCTTCCTCGTTTCCTATATGGCCTATTCTGGATTTTTGAACCAAGTCAAAATGCCGGGCTTTCAAGCTTATTATCAAGAGGAACTCGACGGGGTTCCAATCGTCTGGGATTTTACCAGCTAGCGTTTTGAACTCGTTAAGAATAATGCGTCTAAAGTAGCGTTATGAAAAAGTCTTTGATTAGATTGAGCTGTGTCGCCGTTATTTTTATAGCGGGATGTGATCGTGTCGAATTTAAAAATGGGACGGACCCCGTCAAAACGGTCAAATCGGTTAAGGACAGAGCGTCGAAAATAAAAGATAAGACCGCAGACCTAACATCCGGAATTACCTCAGACCTCAAAGACAAAGCTTTTCTTAAACATAAAGCTGACACGCTTACCTTGATCACAAATTACGCCTCTGTGACGCCAGCAGAAATCATTGCGCGCGCCCACAAAAAGGCAGGGGGATTAACTTGGGCGCGGCCAACATCGGTGGCCAAGGAAGGCTATGCGGTTTATTACAAAAATGGCCAATCGCGTCGCCACGAGAGTCATAAAATGTGGCGTATCTTCGATAGCGGAACATCTAATGCACCACTCGCCAATGGTAAGGTGCGGATCTATTCAATCAGGAACGCAGAGCCCGTTATTAATATCAGTTATGACGGCTACGCGACCTATACGGATAAAGGCCGTCAACCTAAAACGGAGGCTGATAGAGGGTGGTCCTCCAATTTTGGCTTTGGGGTTATTCGTCATGCCCTTGATACAGGCTATGCCTTAGAGCGGTTGCCCGACGATTTGATTGACGGAAAACCTGCCTTTGTCGTCAAAGTCCTTGATCCATCGGGCCGAGAAACGACCTTCGGTATTGGGCATAATAATTATAACATTTTAAAAGTCGGCTTTGAAACCGCGCGGGGTTGGCATGAGCGTATCTATTCCGATTTCTATTCTAACCCTGATGATGATTGGGTGCAGCCCGGGCGTGAGAGGCTCTATTATAATGGCGAAAAATCCAATGAAATCATTTGGGAGCGCTACGCCGTGAATTTGGACTTGCCAAATTGTCTTTTTGTGCTTCCGCAATCAGAGAGTTGTACGCATTAACTAACTTAGGTCCTATCTATACCCCTCTGGCACGATTGTTGCTTGTCATAGCGAGCATAACTTTTCTTAATCAATTGGAGCACAGAGTGGCAGTTTTTTTATATAGTCTTGGTGATGATGTTCATCAGGGAATTAAAGGTGAGTATAATCAGGTTGATTATGACGCCCATTTATCAGAGTTTTCTATCTCTCGTAATGATGATGGTAGTGTTACCGTCTTTCACCCGACAATTGGGACGGATACGTTGATTGATATTGACGGTCTTTGGTCCGATGCTGATCAGTCATGGTATTCTATTGAAGATGCTATTGAGTTGACGCCTTCTGCACCTGTTGTACCAGCTCATGCGCCTGCGCCTGCGCCTGCGCCTGCGCCTGTTGAGTTTGAGATTGATGACTATGGAGTTCTTGTCGGGACTGACGGTGATGATGTCTTAACCGATACGGCTGACACGCATGCTTTATATGGCGGTCACGGCGATGATCAGCTGGTAGGACAAGCCAATGCTTATAGCCAAGCAGATTATGACGGCTTTGCAAAAGACTACACCTTTACGCAAAATGCCGATGGTTCAGTCACAGTTACAAGCGCGGATTTTGGAACGGATACGCTAACGCATATTGATGGCGTATGGTTTGGAGGCCAAAAAGAATGGGTGTCTTTGGATAGCTTATTAACAGTTGTTCCCGTTGCACCGTTACCTCCTGCGCCGACTCCAATTGCGCCTACGCCAATTGCGCCGACACCTCAGCCCGTATTTGAAATCGATGAATTTGGAATTCTCATCGGGGATGACGCTGATAATACTCTGAAAGATACGGCTGAAATTCATAGCCTTTATGGAGGTTTGGGTGATGATAATCTTATTGGGTTGGCTGATGAATATAGCCAAGTTGATTATGATGGCTTTGCCAAAGACTATACATTTACACAAAATGCTGATGGCTCCATAACCGTTACAAATGCGACTTTTGGAACAGATACACTCACGAATATTGACGGTATCTGGTTTGGCGGACAAAAAGAATGGGTCGCTATTGAAGACCTGACGGGTGAAGACGCCGTGGTGTTTGAACCTGTTGATCCTGCACCTGCAGACCCAGCACCTGTTGATCCTGCGCCTGCAGATCCAGCCCCAGTTGACCCTGCTCCAACAGGACCAAATACTGGAACTTTGATTGATGGTATTATTACAGGATCGAATGACGTTAATGACACGCTAGTTGGCGATGCCGGCGATAATACATTCTTCGCAGGCCGCGGTACAGATGTCATTCAAGGCGGCGCGGGCAATGATACATTAAACGTTGATGGTGATATCTTCGAATGGACATTCACATCTAATGCAGATGGCTCAGTGACGATGACCCACCCAACTTGGGGTGAGAATACTTTAGTCGGTATCGAGCAAATTCTGTCTCAACGTTCAGGTGAAACGTTCTCCATTGATGATGCGATTGCTTCTACCAATGGTTTGCCACGTTTCCGCCTAGATAATGACAATGTCATCAACGGCACAAATGGTGATGATTTCATTACCGCTGATGCCAATGTGCAAGGTTTCTATGGCGGAACAGGTGATGACACCTATTTCGGAACAGATGCATTTGAACAAGTCAATTATGACGGATCGCGCAGTGAATATAACATCACTCAAAATGGCGATGGGTCTATCACTGTTGCCCACGCAATTTGGGGAACTGATACGCTTAACGATATTGACGCGCTTATCTTTACAGGTGTCGAGCCTGGTGTTGGCGGCGCGCAATCCGGTCCTTTTGAATTTATCTCTACGGATGATTTATTCGCATA
This sequence comes from uncultured Hellea sp., assembly GCA_964472905.1. Classification (GTDB taxonomy): domain Bacteria; phylum Pseudomonadota; class Alphaproteobacteria; order Caulobacterales; family Maricaulaceae; genus Hellea. The sequence goes on from CAYYMI010000026.1 coordinate 13,189, forward strand.
AAGGGCTTTTAATCCTAGTTAAGACCGCCTTGAACAATTGTTTGAGGCGGTTTTTTTATGGCTAATCGTCTTTGCATGTTTAGTTGACCTTGTCATTGCAAAGGCTTAACGCCTGCCCATTGCAATTCACTGGAATTAAAACATGTCTATTGATGATTATATGAGCGCGAAAGCTTGGCCCTTTGAACAGGCACGTGCGCTTTTAAAACGTCTTGATATTGAAAAGAAACGCGGGATAGAACGTGGTGATCGGCCAGTAACCTTTGAGACGGGATATGGCCCCTCCGGTTTGCCTCATATAGGGACATTTGGAGAGGTTGTCCGCACGACCATGGTGCGTAATGCCTTCATTGCGCTAACAGATGGTAAAATTCCGACCAAGTTGATTTGTGTATCCGATGATATGGATGGGATGCGGAAAATTCCGCCAACAGTCCCTAATCCTGAAAAACTTGAATCCTATCTTCAGCGGCCATTGACGGATGTGCCTGACCCGTTTGGGACGCATGAGAGCTATGGGGCGCATATGAATGCGCGCTTGCGGGCATTTCTTGACGGCTTTGGATTTGACTATGAATTTCTGTCAGCAACTGAGCTTTATAGGACTGGGATTTATGATGAATATTTGCTGCGAGCGCTTGAAAAATTTGATGACATTATGGGTGTTATGCTCCCGACATTAGGTGAAGAACGCAGGGCGACTTATTCACCGTTTCTACCAATTTCTCCGAGCACAGGACGGGTGCTTTATGTGCCAATGAAATCAACTGATGCTAAAGCGGGAACTATTACGTTCGATGATGAAGATGGAACAGAAGTCACAATGCCTGTCACAAGCGGTAAGACAAAACTTCAATGGAAACCTGATTTTGGCATGCGGTGGGCCGCCCTAGGTGTAGATTTCGAAATGTTTGGAAAAGACCATCAAGATAATGCACCGATTTATTCGCGAATTTGTAAAATTTTAAGCGGCATTCAACCCGTTCAATATGTTTATGAATTATTCCTCGATGAAAAGGGTGAAAAGATTTCCAAGTCCAAAGGTAATGGTATTTCTGTTGAACAATGGTTGGCTTATGCGCCGCCTGAAAGTCTATCCCTTTTCAATTTTCAAAAACCTCGAGCCGCTAAGAAGCTTTTTTTTGATGTTATTCCGAAAAATGTTGATGAATATTTTCAGCACCTTGCCGCCTTTGAGGGGCAGGAGGGAAAGGCCCGCGCCAATAACCCTGTTTGGCACATTCATAATGGCAATCCACCCAAGGCAATACCGCCAGTCAGTTTTGCGCTGCTGTTGAACTTGGTGAGCGCAGCTAATGCCTCTGATCGCGATATTCTCTGGGGCTTTATTGAACGTTATGCGCCTGAAGCTAATCCCAAAGACAATCCAGCTCTAGATCAATTGGCTGATTTCGCTGTTCGGTACTATCAGGACTTCGTTAAGCCAAATAAAGCGTACCGCACGCCAACGGATCAAGAAAGAGCGGCATTGAAAGATTTGTCTTCGCGATTGAAGTCAGTCCCAGCGGTTGAAAAAACGGATGGGGAAGCGCTGCAAACTTTGATTTTTTCTGTTGGGAAAGATCATGAATTTGAAAATCTACGCAATTGGTTTAAGGCGATTTACGAAGTCTGCCTTGGGCAAAGCCAGGGACCAAGATTTGGATCATTTGTGGCTATATATGGCCCCGATGAAACGGCTCTGCTTATTGACGATGCTTTGGCGGGCAAACTATAGGATAAGTAAATAAAAAAGCGCTCCAGAGGTCTGAAGCGCTTTAATGTGTAAACATAAGAGAAGGGGCGTTTTCTTATAAATACAATTAAAGGTTTAAATATAAAAAGTTACAACAATCTTAACGCTCTTGATGTTTTTCTTATTTTTGCTGTGATTTAAGTCTAATTCCTCATTTTGTGAGAGTTATGTGATTTTCCAATTGTCTTATATGTGATAGACTTCTCTCATGTTGAAACATTTATGTGTCATGCTCAGCTTCATGATTTGCATGCCTGCTTGGGCCAATTCTGCTCAAAATATTAGAGCTCTCATTGATGCAGGTGATTATTCGCAGGCTCAAGCTGAGGCTGAGAATTTGAATTCCGCGCAAGGTTATGCCTTAGCGGCAGAAAGTCTCTCTGCCCAAATATTATTAGGCGAAGTCGACAAATTAAACAGGCGGTCCAAAGAGGCGCGATCCTTATCAGAAAAGGCTTTGGCTCTTAATCCAGACCTTTATGATGCTAAACTTCAATATGCCCTTACGGATGGCTTTGTGACTCGCACGAGTGGGAACATAACGGCTTGGCGAAAAAAACTCCCCATGAAAACCTATGAGAAGATCCAGTCTTTTCGATCTGATTACCCAGATGATCCGTTAGGGCTCGCCCTTGAGGGCGCTTGGCATATGGGCGTTGTTCGAAAAGCGGGTGAAAATAATGGCGGTAAATGGTTCGGCGCTTCTTTAACAGAAGGGTTACGGCTGTATGAGCTTGCCCGTAGAACTAATCCAAATGATATTCTCGTGACAACAAATTATGCGATGTCATTACTCGTGTTAAATCCCGAAGAATATGGAGCACGCGTTAAGCCAGCTTTAGAGAGTGTGAGGCTAATGAGCCCCCGCACAGATTTGGAACGTAAAATTCAAAAGCGAGCAGATGAAGTCATAGTGATTTATGATGACCACAAAAAAGTTGAAAAACTAGCCGCTAAATTCTTGGATGGTAAATAATCAATCGCCAAACGGTCTATTATTGTGACACCCAAACAATACGGGCCATCCACTGAACATCTTTTTTAGATAAAACCCGATCATCATAGTCTGGGTTGAGTGAGATCAGTTCAATTTTATGAGCTGTTTGTCGGTGGAGTTCTTTAGCCATAACTTCGCCGTCCAATGTTTTCACAACAACGCGGTCTCCGCGGCGCACGGTTTCATTAGGCGCGACGAGAATTTTATCTCCCGCGCGCAGCACAGGCGCCATACTATCGCCAGCAATTTGTAAAGCATAGACGTTTTCATCTTGAAGGCTGGGTACACGGACATCATCCCATGAGCCACCCACGGGAAACCCTGCATCATCAAAGAACCCGTCATCTCCGGCTTGGGCAAGGCCAATGACAGGAATAGATGGGCCATGACTGGGCGTCCCATCGGTAAAGCGTGCGAAATCTTCAAAACTCATCCCGACAACATCAAGAACTTTGGATAGGCTCTCAGTCGAGGGCCAGCGGTGTTTGCCGCTACTACTTTTACGTTTGGATTTGTTAAAGGTCGTTGGGTCTAACCCTGCTTGCTTTGCCAAGCCGGAAGGTGACGTCGAAAAATGAGCGGCCAAGCGGTCAAGCGCAGCCCAGATATCCTGATGTGAAAACATATAAAGATGTTAGGTAAATATTCCTATTAAGTCAAATAAAAACCCGCCTCCAAAAGAGACGGGTAAAATTAATCTCGTGTTGGGCGAGATTAATTATAAGCAGATTCGCCGTGTTGACTAATATCAAGACCTTGATCCTCTTGTTCATCGCTAACTCGCAAACCTGTTGTGGCTTTCAAAATCGCTAGTATGATAAAACTGACAATAGCAGACCAAGCTACGACTGCACCCGTGCCGATAAGCTGGGTGATAAAGTCACCATCGCCAGTGCCGCCAAGCGCTGTGCTGGAGAGGAATGGCAATAGTAATATACCTAGCATACCGCCAACTCCATGAACCGCGAAGACATCAAGACTGTCATCAATTTTCAGTTTCACGCGGATTAGGTTCACCGCAAAGTAACAGGCAATACCGCCAGCAAGCCCGATAAGGAGCGCGCCGCCCGGCCCAAGCACGCCAGCTGCGGGGGTGACAGTTGCAAGGCCTGCAATAGTACCTGTCGCTGCACCTACCAATGTGGGCTTGCGTCCTCCCATCGATTCAAAAGCAATCCAGACAAGTGTCGCGACAGCGGCAGAAATATGCGTAACAAGAAGCGCCATGCCTGCGCCGCCATCGGCTGCGAGTTGTGAGCCGCCATTAAAGCCGAACCAGCCAACCCAAAGCATAGAGGCCCCAATCATAACTATGGCCGGACGGTGCGGAACGGCGAGGTCATTTGGGAAGCCTTTACGCTTACCAAGCATTATAACATACACGAGGGCTGAAACACCGGCTGTGGCGTGAACGACAAGGCCGCCCGCAAAGTCAACAACACCGTCATTGAGATTGGCTAACCAGCCACCGCCCCAAATCCAATGCGTGACAGGCGCATAAACAGTTAATAACCAAATTGCGGAAAAAATGAGGACGGGAAAGAATTTAACACGTTCAACAAAGGCCCCAACGATTAGGGCTGGCGTAATAACCGCAAATGTCATTTGGAAAGCAAGAAATACTGATTCCGGGATTGTCCCGCTAACCGCATCTCGTCCTAGGTTCTTGAGGAACAAATTATCTAATCCACCCCACCAGCCATTGGCACCACCAAAAGCGATTGAGTAGCCCGCTATGACCCAAATGACTGACATAAGCGCCGCAATGGCATAAACTTTCATCAAAACGGATAGATAATTTTTGGCGCGAACAAGTCCGCCGTAAAAGAGCGCTAAGCCCGGTAGGGTCATAAATAGCACTAAAGCTGTTGCTGTTAAGATCCACGCCGTGTCGCCTGAATTTATGGCGTCTTCGGCATAGGCCATGGAGGGCAGTGATAAAGCGGCCAACGCTCCGATCATGCCTTTATATACTGTTTTCATAGAGATTCCCCTCGCGCAATTTTATGGCGCTTAGGTACAAGTCTTAAGGTTTGCGGAGGAGTCGTTGGGGGACGTCAGCTGTGAGTTGTATCGCTGCGCCCAAATTTTCAACGCAAAAAGCCCGACTTTGCACAGTCTCTGTGCAAGGCCGGGTATTGGCTTATCTTACGCGCGAGGCGTAAGAAGAAAGTTTGTGCGTTCAGATCTAAGTTTGAACAAATTCTGGATATGCTTCGACGCCGACTTCAGCGAGGTCAAGACCGCGCATTTCATCTTCTTCGGAAACTCGTATTCCGATTGTCGCTTTCATCGCAAACCAGATGATAGCTGAGACGATCGAGACAAAGACACCTGTTGCAACAACACCGATGAGTTGCGGCATAAAGCTGACATCTGAGTTTGTGAAGGCGACAGCCAGTGTACCGAAGATACCAGCCACCAAGTGAACTGGGATAGCTCCGACAACATCATCAACTTTAAGCTTATCAAGAAGCGGAACTGTCAACATGGCGAGTAGTGATCCGAGACCGCCAACTAACATGGCGACGGGGACTGATGGCGTTAGGGGTTCAGCGGTAATCGCAACTAGGCCAGCGAGCGCGCCGTTCAGAGCCATAGTGACGTCGATTTTACCGTAGCGTAGCTGCATAT
>CAYYMI010000026.1:18585-34945 GCA_964472905.1 uncultured Hellea sp.
CGCAGCTGCCATATTCGTATTTACGAAGATTCTAGCCACTGAGTCTGCATCAGCAATTGTGCCCATAGCGAGCTGTGATGCGCCGTTAAAGCCAAACCAACCGAGCCATAGGATGAAAACACCGAGCGTGGCTAACGGCATAGAAGAGCCAGGCATTGGGTTAACTTTTCCATCCGGACCGTATTTACCTTTACGCGCGCCAAGGATGAGGGCACCGACAAGAGCAGCCCAACCACCTGTTGAGTGAACAAGTGTTGACCCAGCGAAGTCAGAGAAGCCCATTTTGTCAAGGAAACCGGTTCCCCATTCCCATGATCCGACGATAGGATAAATGAAGCCTGTTAAGAAGACGACAAATATGAGGAACGGCCAGAATTTAATTCGCTCAGCGACTGTACCAGACACGATTGAGGCCGTTGTGGCACAGAATACCATTTGGAAGAACCAGTCTGAATAGGAAGAATAGCCTGTCGTTGCGTCTTCTGCTGCGAAGACGTATGGTCCAGCGAAGGATCCAAAAAAGTGCGGCGAGCCGCCATACATGAGATTATAGCCTACAAGGTAGAACATAATGCCAGCCACAGAATAAAGGCTGATATTTTTCAGACACTGCATAGAGACGTTTTTAGACCGTACAAACCCAGCCTCGAGCATGGCGAAACCTGCTGCCATCCACATGACCAAGAAACCACCAATTAAGAATAGTAACGTATTAAAGACAAAACCATCATTCGTGATTGTACTATCAATGGTCGCCGCATCTTGGCTCCAAGCCAACATGGGAACTGCTGACAATACAGCGGTCCCACTTATTATTTTTGCCCATTTTGGCATATTTAATCCCTCCAGTTCGTAGATTTGGGATGTATCTGAAGAGAAAATGAGTGAACTGCGAGCGCTTTGCCCCTAGATTGGGCATGCCCTCAAATGCGGGGCATTTTTTGTGCGCGATTATTTCGAATCTGCATTATTGTTGTGCTTTGGCAAAAGGAATAGCTGTGAGACCAGAGCATATTTACAAGATTTTAAGACAAGCCGAATGGACTCAGTTGCAAACAAGCGCAGTGTTTGATGGAAGCCCTGACGATCTGCGCGATGGGTTTATCCATCTTTCGACAGCTGCACAATTACAAGGCACCTTGGATAAGCATTATCGTCAAGGAGATGACCTTGTTCTTGCCGAAATTAATGCCAGCGGTTTAGGCGACGGTTTAAAATATGAAGTCTCGCGGGGAGGGGCCGAGTTTCCGCATCTATATGATCGGTTGTTGATGGATAAGGTGTCGCGTCATTGGGCCTTGTCGCCTGACCCAGAAGGACGTTATGCGGTACCCATAATAGGTGGATGATTTATGAGTCTTTTTTATAAAGTCGGAACAGCGGCGCTTCGGGCTTTACCAGCCGAGCCCGCACACAAGACAACGATCAAGGCTTTGAAAGCTGGCTTGGGTCCTGTCGGAGTGACATTAGAGGCTCCAGAGCTTGAAACAGATGTCGGAGGACTTCGCCTCCCAAACCCTGTTGGGCTTGCCGCGGGGTTTGATAAGGATTGCGAGGTTCCTGATGCGATGCTTGCCGCAGGATTTGGGTTTGTTGAATGCGGGACAGTGACCCCGCGTCCTCAACTGGGTAATCCTAAGCCCCGTCTTTTTCGCCTAACAGAAGATCAAGCCGTCATTAACCGTATGGGCTTTAATAATGGCGGGCTAGATGTTTTTAAAGCGCGGCTTCAAAAGCGAAGCGAAAAAGGCGGTCTTGTTGGCGCAAACCTCGGCGCGAACAAAGATAGTGCCGATCGTATCGGGGATTATGTCAAAGGCCTCTCATCGCTTTGGGGACTGTCCGACTATTTCACGATCAATATCAGTTCACCTAATACGCCGGGTCTGCGGGATCTTCAAAGCGCAGATGAGATGGATGAACTGTTAAGCCGCATCGCGGATGTGAGAGCTGAATTGACAGGGGATAAACCCAGCTTTCCGATCTTTTTAAAAGTCGCCCCGGATTTGGATTATGGCCAAATTGAACGTGTTGTGGAACAAGCGCGGCTTTATGGCATGAACGCTATCATTGTCTCTAACACGACAATCGCACGGCCAGAGACTTTAAAAAGCGCCTATAAAAAAGAGGGCGGAGGGCTCAGCGGCGCGCCTTTATTCCATCCTTCGACTGAGATACTCAAAGAGTTTTACAGTGCAGCGGCTGGTAAAATTGATCTCATTGGTGTCGGCGGCATTAGTAATGGCGAGCAGGCCTATGCCAAGATACGCGCAGGCGCCAAAGCCGTACAGCTATATACAGCCCTTGTTTTTCACGGACCGGGGTTAGTGAGCCAAATTAATCAAGATTTGAAAGCCCGCCTTAAAGCCGACGGGTTCTCATCAATTTCAGAGGCTGTGGGTACAGCTTAAATTTAAGAGGTGATTTAAATTAAGGACTGACAACCACTGGGCAACCGATCTGACCCGCAACTTCGATGATTTTGGCATCCGCTCTATCAGAAGAGTTTAATTCGCGAAGAGCAATACGTGTGCCTTGTGAGGTTACAGAGCTTGCAGCTGAAGCTACGGCGACGCGGCCGGCTGTACTTGTTATGCCTGCAGGGATGATACCTTGTGTGGCAACTGCTGCAACGACGTTCAGGCCGAGGGAGGCCAGAAAGTTTTGCCCGCCCTTAGACTTTTGAGCCTGCTTTTGAAACTCAGTGACATTGTTATAAAAGTCTACGCATGTGGTATCTGTAGCTGATAACTTCGTCACAGAACCCTGAGCAAGCTTTGTTGCGTCAATTCCAGTCAGAAGTTGATCTTGGCGCGGAACAGAGGCGCAAGAGGCGAGTGTAAATGCAAGCGTAGATACGAGAAGAGTCGATGGGATTAAGCGCATGAGATATGATCCTTAACTAAGTTAAGATGACTATCCACATAAAGGTTGAATATAATCTGAATGTTTAAAGCCCCATTTCCCGTACAGAGTTTCAGGATGGCGACATAGTTTTTAGAGAGTTATCTAACTTCAACCACTCTAATGCCTCTGCTTTGCGCGCGGTGTTTAAAGTCGGGCGAGCTATGGCCTAATATATGAATCTGAGCATTTCGAAATTGCGAGAGTTGTGTGAGCATCATATCGGCCTGCGGAGTCAAATTTACATAATCTGCTTTTAAAGCGAGGATATGATCACCATGAGATGTTACAGCAATAGGGGATGATATCCCCGTGAAATCATGAATGCCGTGTGTGGCGTGAAGTCTGGACAAGTAATCATAGCGCTGGGTAAAGCTTTTAGCTTCATAAGGCGTTCTGGCTTTAACGGCGTCTTCGATAAAGGGCGTCAGATTTATGCTCGGACGAAGCCGTTCAAGGCTATCAATTAAGGCGACACGTTCTTTTTTTGTATAGGCATCATTTGCGTAAAAGGCCTTGATCAATTCAGGATGAACACCACGCGCTTTTAGTCTTTCGATTTGCCGATAGCGGGGCTTGAAGGCATCTTTGTATCCCGCGAGCGTTTCAGAGTTTTCATAAAAGCCGACGCCGCGCCGATAGGTATCGAACTCTGAAAAGCCAGTGTTGGGGGCTAAAACTTTAATACCTGCTTTTGTGTAGGATTGCGCATAGGCCAAACGGTCTATTTCGCGTTTAAGGATAGGATTACGCGTTTCGGAGTCGGTGCCATATTGGGAATGTAATCGCCGCGCTGCATTATGTTTACCGACGACAGAATTAAAGCCAGAAAAAATGTCTTCACCAGCTTCGGATAAGCAATTGCCAATGCCTTGGCATTTTGTACTGCTTGCGCTTTTTAAAAGACGGTTGCCTGTATAGATCATCTCCCCGGCACCATCGATAAGTTTCCCGCCGACATCAATTGTGGTTCGCGGCGCTAGCAGAACAGCATCTTTAACTGAGCTGACCGTATCAATTCGGTCGCCGACAGCCCCAACGACGTCGATGGGTGTTTTAACCAAGTTAGCGACTCTGCCTTTTACGGCGCCGCCTACTGCCCCGACGGTTGATCTGTGTCTAAGCGCGTTTGCGGTTTTGATTTCACGGATAAAAGCGCGAGCTTGATCTGTTCCGTCTATCGTGAACGTCCCATGGTAGGTCTGAATGGTGTAGCTATTTATCAGGCCATTATTGCGGGCCGTGGGATATACGCGATGTAATGGACTTTCCATCCACTGCGCGCCGAGGAAATCTTGTGCAGATACCATGCTTTGCGGCGCAGCAGACGCTGTCATTCCAAAAAATAGAGATGTGATGATCCCGATTGATATAGTGCGCCATTTTGGCATTAAAGCTCCTTACAGGCCTCTTTTAACCAGTCTTTGATATTTCCTGCAACGCTTGGGCCAATTTCCGCCCAAACCCGTGCGTGATAGTCATTAACATAGTCACGTTCTGTTTTGGTCAGCATTGTGGCAACAATAAGGTTTCGGTTAATCGGTGCAAGTGTCAGCGTTTCAAATCCCATCATCGGGCGTTCGCCGCCCTCTATGTCTTGGGGTTCGCTCACATATTGTAGGTTTTCTATACGGATGCCGTAACCGCCTTCTTTGTAATAACCAGGTTCATTTGAGACGATCATGCCAGGCTGTAATGCCGTCATATTCGGAATTTTAGAAATGCGCTGCGGGCCTTCATGGACGCCGAGATAAACGCCGACGCCGTGACCAGTGCCGTGGTCATAATCCAGACCGTATTGCCATAAGGCTTGGCGGGCGAGGACATCAAGATTGGAACCTGTTGTGCCCTTAGGAAAACGTACAAGAGCAAGCGCAATATGACCCTTAAGGACAAGAGTGAACCGCTCACACATTTCGGCTGTTGGCTTACCGATGGGAACCGTGCGCGTAACATCCGTCGTGCCGTCTTGATATTGACCGCCCGAGTCGACTAAAAAGAGCGTTCCTTTTTCAAGGCGCTTAGTCGTGGCTTTGTTGACGCGGTAATGACAATGCGCGCCGTTAGAGCCTGCGCCTGAAATTGTCTCGAAACTAAGGTCTTTTAGCACGCCCGTTTCGTGACGGAGCTGCTCTAATTTTATAGCGGCTTCAATTTCATCAAAGCTTCCGTCTTGTGCGTCTGTGTCGAGCCAATGCAAAAATTTGATGAGAGGTAAGGCGTCGCGTTTATGCGCGGCGATGGTGCCCGAAATTTCAGCCGCATTTTTTGAAGCTTTCGGCAGGGCGATAGGGTCTTGGCCGCGCATAAGTGTCGCGCCTGCTGAGTCAAGCGTCTGAAAATACCATGCCGATGTTGTAGATGGGTCAGCAAGGACCGTTTTGCCTGATAGAGCCTTTAAAGCCGGAGCAAGCTCGTCTTCGGTCTTAATCGCGACATCATTACCAAGATGGGTCTGTATATCGGCCGTAATTTTCGAAGGCTTAACAAAGAAATCAACTTGTCCTGATGTATTAATAAGGGCTGTAGAGAGGGGCAGGGGCGTACACATAACATCGCCGCCGCGGATATTAAGAAGCCAGGCAATGGAAGCCGGAGAGGTGATGAGCGCCATATCGGCCCCCATATCAGAAATCTTTTTCCCCATGCGGGCGCGTTTGTCGCTATGGGCTTCGCCTGCAAGATCGAGGGGCTGTATCGTTAAAAGCTCATCTGGAGCAGAGGGTCTGTTGTCCCACGCCTCATCAATAGGGTTCTTATCAACGGCTTTTAAAATTGCACCGCTTCGCTTGGCCGCTTTTTCAAATGTAGCAATCGCGTTGGGAGAATGAAGTTTAGGGTCATAGCCAATGATGTCTCCCTCTGAGCTGTTGGCCGTAAGCCAGCGCGTCATGCCTTTGTCTTCAACGGATTGAAACTCGAAAAGGTTGCCATCAACTTGAGCGGGGAGTTGTAGTGTGTAGCGTCCATCGACGAACATCGCAGCCTTATCCGTAAGGACTATTGCAGCGCCTGCGGAGCCTGTGAACCCAGACACCCACATCAGGCGTTCATTACAATCAGGCAGATATTCATTTTGATATTCGTCTTCATGCGGGATTAAAAATCCATCTAATCCGGTATCCGATAGAATTTGGCGAAGTTTAGGTAGGTTGTTCTGTCCATATTCCGGGCCGCCTTGAATCTCAAAATTTTGGATCATGTTAAAGTCTTGGCGCATACGAAACCTCAGTGTTTTGTATAATGTAAGTCCGAGATATTAAGAATACCAGCGAAGTCTTGCCAAACCACAAAAATTAACAATACCTTACTAGCTATGCATTTGTGCATGGCTCTATCGGCAGAGTCATCGGTTCAAAAAAGAGGTCAAAGATCATAGATAACACTCATCGAATAGAGCGGATGCCCCGCTTCGAATGGAGACGAAAATGACAACTGTTTTGAACGGTACAGAATTTGTGACATTGGTTAACCAGCGTCGTGAAGCACCGAAACTAAACTTCGTCGCGCGCCGTCATGCACGCCGCGACCGTCGTGCAAATCGTACGATATAAGTAAATGCCTCTATATGAGGCTATTAAATAGATGGACGTGAGCCCAAAAGGCTCGTCCAACCGGATAATGAGGGCTGAGGTGTAATCTCCAGCCCTTTTTCTATGAATGCGTTGGTAACCATTTCGGCTTGCTCATCCAATATGCCGGATAAAATAACCGTGCCGCCTGAGGCCATAGCTTGGACAATATCTGTCGCTAAGCCCATAAGAGGCCGTGCCAAAATATTGGCAAATATGAGATCAAAGCTTTGCCCTTTGAGATGTGGGCTTTCAAATCCATCGGATTGATATGATTGAATATACTGGCTGACATCATTAGCCCGCGCATTTTCTAGGGTTACCGTCACAGCATCAGGGTCGATATCTGTAGCTAATATTGTACGTCCAAGTGCTTTGGCTGCTGCAATGGCTAAAACGCCCGCCCCGCATCCTAGGTCAAGCACATGGTCTGGATTAAAGCCTTCATCCAAGAGCATATCGAAAATAAGCAAACACCCTTTTGTCGTTCCGTGATGGCCTGTTCCAAAAGCTAATCCAGCATTGATCTCGATGGGATAGGGAATTGAGGCCGGAATTATATCTTTGTCGTGACTACCATAAAGCCAAAAACGACCAGCCTCTATGGGCGGGAGGCCAGCTTGGCTTTTACTCACCCAATCTTCATTGGGAAGTTGGGTGATAAAGCATTCCATATCCTCAGGAAATTTAAGTCCCCCTAGGCAGGACTGCGCTTGAGCTTCAGTTTCAAATAAAGCCTGAACATGCATGCTGTCGAGGCCGTCTTCAAAAATTGAAATGGCTAAAGCCTCAGTTTTAGTATCAAAACCAAGTTGGTCTGATATCTCAAATGCGGCATTTTTTGACCCGCGAATGAATAGCGCAAAGGGCGGTTCAGTAGCCTGAGAGGTCATCTATTCTGTAGCTCGGAGGCGAGGCATTCCTTGCCATTAAGCTGAGCATTCTGGGCTCCGCAAAGCATATAAAGCATCAATTCCGGCTCACCTGCATGACCTTTATGGGCGTCATTAGGATCAACAAACCCCTTGACTAAAGGCACGACTTTATCGGCAAATTCAAGACGCATATCAATCATTTCGAACCCGATATCTTTTATAATTTTCTCGCGCGTAACATCTGTCAATGCGTGTAAATTATTAGCTTCAGGTCTAATGGAGCGCTTCCAAAGCTGTTCATAAAAAGGTACTAATTCATAACTTAGAAAGTCATTTAATTCTGACATTGCGATAATTTTTGGACGATCTTCATCGGCGATTCTGGCGATGGCTTTCCCTTGGCCTACGGATAAATCACTCAGAGAGAGCAGGGGAACTTGATTGGCGAGCATATAGGTTTCACTGCCATAAATCATTTCATCATGAACGGTTTCACGGCCATCGGATAAGGCTTCTTGCATAACATCAAGTGTGATTTTACTGCCCAAGCTCTCGGCGACAAAAGCGAATTGGTTTATCTTGATATTATTGGCATAGCGAGCTTGGTAACAGATATCCGTATGTTTCACAGCCGCTCCTTGCTCGTGAAAACTTATGCCTGATGCGTCCAGAGCGGCGCTACACATAGCGCCTTTGATAGCATTGCGAATTTCCTCGCCTGCTGGACCTAAATACATGACCGCATCGCTAATCCCGTAATTGATTAAATCATCTTTCAAAACACGGTTATACTTGCGGCGAAGGCGCGCAATATCTTTAGAAGACCCTCTGTCATCATCTTGTCCGACATGGGCGAATTGTAGGTTATCCCAAAAGATATTATCCCAAAAGACTCGGTATAAAACAAATTCCAAATTATCATCAATCGCAAGGGTTTGTTTGTCCATACAAACAAGGTCATCGAGTTTAAGTTTGGACCCGGGTAGAGCCGTTTCGAAATAACGTTCCTGATCAGCCTTAATAAAAATGTGCGGGGTTGCAGGCGCTAAAGGGTCATAAGGAGCTTCACCGCATAGCGTGGTTATGATGCCGTCCGTCGCATCAAGGTCATAGGCCTTGGCAATACCGCTTAAAAAGTCTTCCGCGAGTTGTCCATTATTACGATCTTCTGTCCATCCTATGCCGTGTAAGTACATGATATTGACACGGTTTTTGAGTTTTCCGGGAACAGGGTCAGCAAGATATTCCAGGCCTTTAAAGCTTCCATCATTTTGGCTGGATGATGCCAGTGAGTTTATATGATGGACTTTCAAGCCTGTTTTTGTGTTTGACGCACAGCCAGATAAAAGCATCGCCACGATTATAAGCATTAAAATAAAGCGGGGCATTATGTGCGTTCCACAAAACCGTCGAGGACTTTTTTCTCACCAGCTTTTTCAAAGGCGACCGTCAACTTTGTCCCATCGGCGGCTTGAATAGTGCCGTAACCAAATTTTTGATGAAAAATCCGCTCGCCGATTTTGAACTGACTGGTCGCTGTTTTGGCAGGTCGCTTAACAGCGCGTCCATCAATATCTCTAGGGGAGCGTCCGAATTTTTGTCCTTGGTTGGACTGGTAACGTTTCCAACCCGGAGAATTATATCCGCCACTATTATCATTAAAGGTTTCGGTAAAACGCTCGGCGACTTGCCGCGTAAATTTTTGACTATCGTAATAGCCTGTATCAGACTCCGCCTCGACATGTTGCGGGGGTAGTTCATCGATAAAACGTGAAGGGAGGCTAGATTGCCATGACCCATAAACTTGGCGGTTGGCGGCAAAGTAAATTTTAGCAACTTCGCGGGCGCGTGTTATCCCAACATAGGCCAGGCGTCGTTCTTCTTCGAGGCCTGCCATGCCTGACTCGTCCATTGATTTTTGACTTGGGAACATGCCTTCTTCCCATCCTGGCAAGAAGACCAGAGGAAATTCCAACCCTTTGGCGGAGTGGAGCGTCATCAGAGATATTTCGTCCTCTTGAGGTCCCTTTTCAACATCAAGCACAAGGCTAACATGTTCCAGATAAGCGTCTAGCGTATCGAATTCGCCCATGGCCTGAATAAGCTCTTTAAGGTTCTCAAGACGGCCTGCTGATTTTGCGTCTTTATTATCGCGCCACATCTGCGTGTAACCAGATTCGTCAAGTATGCGTTCGGCTATCTCGGTATGACGAATATCAACGGCCTCGCTGCGCCACCGATCAACATCCATGATAAATGCTTTCAGAGATGTTCTGGCTTTGCCGCGAATTTCATCGGTCTTGACCATCTCGCGCGTGACCATTTCCAAGCTCATATTCATGGCGCGGGCCGCCGTTTGTAATTTCTGGATCGTGGTTTGCCCAATGCCGCGTTTGGGGACATTGACGATGCGTTCAAAAGCGAGGTCGTCTGTCTCTGATTTTAACACCCGAATATAGGCATGGGCATCTCGTATTTCTTGCCGTTCGAAAAAGCGCGGACCGCCAATGACGCGGTAGGGTAGGCCCAGTTGAATGAACCTTTCTTCAAAGCTGCGCATTTGGCGTGAGGCTCTGACTAATATGGCGATGTCATTATAGCGCCGACCTTTTGAGCGCCAATTTTCAATCTCGCTGGAAATAAGGCGGGCCTCGGCAGGCGCGTCCCAAACACCGGTAACTGTGACCTTGTTGCCCCCTTGGTCATCCGTCCAAAGCGTCTTGCCAAGACGGTCTTGGTTTGACGCAATAAGACCCGAGGCCGCGCCTAATATGTGTTCTGTGGAGCGGTAATTACGCTCTAATTTGACAACTTTAGCCCCCGGAAAATCTTTCTCGAACCGTAGAATGTTATCAACTTCAGCCCCGCGCCATCCATAGATGGACTGGTCATCATCCCCAACTACACAGAGATTATGAGAACCTTGAGCTAGGAGGCGAAGCCATAAATATTGGCAGACATTTGTATCCTGATACTCGTCAACCAAGAGATATTTGAACTTGGCATGATAGCGTTTGAGTACATCAGGGTTTTCCATAAAAAGTGTCAGATTATGCAAGAGGAGATCCCCAAAATCGCAAGCATTGAGGACTTTGAGTCGATCTTGATAAATCTTATAGATTGCTCCGCCTTTGCCATCGGCAAATTTGAAAGCGTCTTTGGCGGTGATCTTATCTGGCGTTAGGCCTTTGTTTTTCCAACTATCAATCAAGCTGGCCATATAGCGTGCCGTCCAGCGTTTTTCGTCAATGTTCTCGGCTTTGATAACTTGTTTCAAAAGACGGATTTGATCGTCTGTATCTAATATTGTGAAACTGGATTTAAGACCAACGAGTTCGGCATGAATGCGTAATATTTTTGCGGCAATAGAATGGAAAGTGCCTAGCCACGGCAGGCCTTCAACAGCTTGGCCAATCAGATCGCCTACACGCTCACGCATTTCTCGCGCGGCTTTATTGGTGAAGGTCACAGAGAGTATTTGTGATGGGAAAGCCATCTTGTTTTCAAGGATATAGGCTAAGCGGCATGTTAGTACACGTGTTTTCCCTGTTCCAGCTCCCGCTAAGACAAGAACGGGCCCTTCGGTGGCGAGAACGGCTTCTCGCTGCTCGGGGTTTAATCCATCAAGATAAGGTCCTGCAGATGCGATGGGCGTGGGCATCGCTTGTGAGGATAAACTTGGCCCAGTTGTGGTATTGGGACGCGGAGGGACTGGTCTGTACGAATCAGCTACGGACATATTAAAGAACATAAGGACAACACGGCTCTTTGGCTATGGCCGGTATAAACTTTAAACTCTGTCTTAATTTTACCGCAAATTTTGTGTATAGCAGATTTATGCGAAGTTTTATTTCGATTTGGGTTGTATGTTTCGGGCTGGGTTTTGCCGTTTTTTCAACGGCGCAAGATAAAACAACCGATAATGAAACTTTAAAACAAGCGCCAGCAGAAGAAACAGCCAAATCTGAATCGAAACCTCAAGATACTGAAGCTGTTGATGAGCCATTTGATATAGACGAGTTTTTCAAACAAGGCGAAGAAAATGCTAAAAATGGGTCGAGCTGTCAAAAAGCACCAGACCCTATTGCTTAAGTTTGAGGTTTAAAAGGGGGAGTATAAAATCGTCCGAAGCTTATTCCAGCTATCACAGCACACATAGCAATGATTAAATAGGCAAGGCTATACGCCCACCATGCCATAATTTGATCAGGATTAGTCAAATATTGCGCGAGGAGAGTTAGGCTTGCGACAACGGTCAAGATTATCATATATCCAATAATATAAGCGAAACTATGCCTCTTACGTTCATTCATACCCTTAACATTTAATACGGTGAGAAGTTTGTGGCCTAATTTGACAATAAAGCTACCGAAAGCAACTAGCGTGATGAATGTCATTGTGGTGCACGACGATGATAAAATCCACCAATCAACGACTTTTCCAGATCGCAAGTAAAGGATAGCCTGAATTGAGAGTATAGTTGCCGTATTGAAAACTATGGCCGCTACAATATAGGCAGCTACCTTTCGCCAAAACTCGTCATTTGTTTGTGCTGGTGGAGAGTTTTCAATTTCTTCTCGGATGTCTGGGTTATGTTTATAGATCCATTTAAACAATATCCATCCCATGAATATGCTTGGCCAACTTATAAATAATATTAAGCCTACGATTTGTATTGCGATAAAAAATGGAACCATAAGCGATATCATGGAAAATACTGCAGTACCAATAGCTGTGGAAATGGCGTAACTAAGTTCTGTCTCAATAAGCGTTACCTCTGATATTGAGGATAATTTATTCCAAATTTTTTGGATAGCAATTTCAACAGACCAACCACCAAAAAGCATTAGAATATAGGCAATAAAAAATTGTCCCAGACTATTTATCTCTAGTATTGGGGCTTGTTCCAAGAATGTATTTAGCAGGCCCGCTTCTTGTAAAAGATATAAAAAAATGAGGTTTAATAATGGCCTGCCGTAGGTTCTTATGGAACTAACAGCTTTAAATAAATTCATCGCGCACCTTCATTTTACAAGGAGCTACATGAAACTGTTTATGAAAAAGTGAATGAGTGAAATTATAATGTTTGTTTTTGCACTCTCTTTAAAACCCATACTCTAAGATACGAGGCTAAGTTTTGCGGGCTTCTGTTTTCAATGCGTTGGTCGTCTAAATCGCGAATGAACCGCGCAAAGGATTTTTCGCCTTCAGAAACTGCCGTATCTATCACTGCCCAAAATTCAGCTTCAAGCGCTAACGATGTTCTGTGTCCATGAATGGACAGCGAGCGTTTAATCATCATGTGTAGGCTTATCGAGCTTATGACCGTCAAGACGATTTTGAAGTTTTCGGGTGAGCTCCGCTGCTTTTTCCTTATCTGATTTGCGTTGACCGAATTTTACGCGGTTTTCAGCCGCCTTGATCACTTTCTTATGTCGTGCTTTGGCTTTGCGGGCTTTATTAAAACTGACGACATTATCGTTCATTAGCGCGGCTTGATCATAAGTTCTGGCCGCACGACTTTATCAAATTCTTTTTCTGTGACGAAACCAAGTTTTACGGCTTCTTCGCGCAGGGTTGTTCCATTTTTATGCGCTGTCTTGGCAACCTTGGTCGCGTTATCATAGCCAATGGTCGGGGCGAGGGCGGTCACGAGCATCAGCGAACGGCCAAGAAGCTCTTCGATACGGTCTTCATTGGCTTTGATGCCTTTGACGCATTTATCCGTAAAGGTGTGGCAGCTATCGGTGAGCAGCGTTATAGACTGGAGCATGTTGTAGGCCATAACGGGCTTGTAAACATTGAGCTCGAAATGGCCCTGTGAGCCTGCCATAGATATCGTGGTGTGATTACCCATAACCTGAGTACACACCATCGTGAGGGCTTCACATTGTGTGGGGTTAACTTTGCCAGGCATAATGGATGATCCGGGCTCATTAGCAGGCAGGCTGATTTCGCCAAGACCTGAGCGCGGACCAGAGCCTAAAAACCGAATATCATTGGCAATTTTAAACAAACTCGCCGCCACCGTATTGAGCGCGCCATGAGCGGAAACATAGCTATCATGGGCGGCTAAAGCCTCGAATTTATTGCCGGCTGTGCGGAAAGGAAGTTTCGTGAATTTACTGACTTCAGCGGCGAACCCACCCGCAAATCCGGGCTTGGCGTTCAAACCAGTTCCGACAGCGGTTCCGCCTTGTGCTAGAGGGTACAGTTCTTTGAGGGCAGCTTTTGTTCGCGTAATGCCCTTTTTGATTTGAGCCACATAACCTGAAAATTCCTGCCCAAGAGTCACTGGCGTTGCGTCTTGTGTATGGGTTCGGCCGATCTTGATGATTTTAGAAAATTCTTTGGCTTTCTTATCGAGCGCCCCGTGGAGTTTTTCGAGGGCAGGGATGAGATTATGATGAATTTCTTCGGCGGCCGAGATATGCATGGCAGTGGGAAAAGTATCATTGGAGCTTTGACTGCGGTTAACATGATCATTAGGATGGACAGGGTCTTTGGATCCGATTTTACCGCCGAGGATTTCTATCGCGCGGTTTGAAATCACTTCATTGGCATTCATATTGGACTGCGTACCAGACCCGGTTTGCCAAACAGATAGCGGAAAGTTATCGTCAAATTTGCCTTCCGCAACTTCTTTGGCTGCGCGGGCAATGGCATTTGCGCGCCGCGCGTCGAGATTTTTCAAGCTCTTATTAGTCAAAGCCGCAGAGCGCTTAATAATGCCTAGGGCGCGAATAAGAGCTGGCGGCATGGTTTCAATGCCAATCGGGAAGTTAATCAAGCTTCGCGCGGTTTGCGCGCCGTAATATTTATCTGCAGGGACATCCAGCGGGCCGAAGCTATCGGTTTCCGTACGCATTTTTGTCATAAGTAACTCTTTAAGCTATATATTGAGGTTATTTTTTACGAAAGCTATCGAGGCTGACAACTTTGTTGGCTGCTTCTTCTTGGGGCGGCGCCTCAGTTTTTTCAGCGGGAGCTTTGGTTTTCTTTTTAGCTTTAGGTGTTTTGGTCTTTGCTGTTTTTACAGGCTTTAACTTTGCAAGTGTTGGCGCAGCAGGTTCCATTTCCTTTGGCGGATCAAATTGCAAGGCAAAGCCAACACTTGGATCATGAAAGCGGGTAATGGCGTGATAAGGCACCTTGAGGTATTTAGGTATGCCGCCAAATTTTAATGTAACTTCGAACTCATCAGCATGAGCTTGAAGATCCCAGAATTGATGTTCTAGAACAATAGTGATTTCTTCGGGATATTTTTTAGCCAAACTTTCATCAATTTCCACGTCAGGATAACGCGTTAGAAATGTAATGTAGAAATGATGTGCCCCGGGAAGACCGTCTTCACGAATAACGCGGCGTATCGCGTCACGAACAACACCTCTGAGGGCGAGTTGTGTCATTTGTTCGTAATTCATCAGGTCTTGGCTCATATATATACAGTAATTCAAAGCTTCGTGGGGTCAACAGGCGTTTTTTGATTATCTTGTTATATGCCGCAGAGAATAGGACTTCCTATCGTGGCTTTTGTCACTATTCTTGCCAATGATGCAAAAGATCCAAGGATATTTTTACCCTCCGCATGCCAAGCCGCTAACGGGCAAAGAAGGGTTTGTAAAAGCTACCTGGACATTTTTGCGTAATCCCATCGAAGGGTTTGGGCCCCTAGCTTATGGGCAACCCATCGTTAGTGTTCCAAACTTTGGCAAAAAACTCCATGTTATCACAGACCCCGAAGGCATGATGCAGGTCTTGGCGCACGAAGCTCATAAATTCACCAAAACAGCAATCGACGCCCGTATTTTAGGACCTGCTACGAAAGAAGGCTTACTTTCAGTGCACGACGATCAATGGAAACGCCAAAGGCGTGCCGTGGCCCCGATGTTTGCAAAGCGGCATATGTCTGATCTTGCTCCCATGATGACCGATGTTTTGAATGATTTTAAAGTGAAGATGGATGCTAAGCCTGAGCTAGATTTAAGTTCGGCTATGGCTGAGCTCACATTTGATGTTCTCGCCAAAGCCCTTTTAGGGGATCCGCAAGGACTTGATGGAGAGCGTTTGAAATATGCGACGAGAAATGCGGTGACATCGGCGGGCACGTTACGGCCAGATGATTTGTTGCCCTGGCCGCGTTGGATGCCGCGTCCCATATCGCCCAAAGGCTCGCGCGCACTTAAAAAATTGAAGGCTGCTGCTGATGATTTACTTGATAGCCGTGATCCCGATCATCCCGGGGATGACCTTGTTGGACTTTTGATCTCTGCCATTGACCCTAAAACGGGCCAGCCGCTGTCTCGCCGGGAACGCCGGGATAATCTTATTGGGTTTTTTATTGCGGGACATGAGACCACAGCCCTGACGCTAACATGGGCATTATATCTAGTCGGGATGCACCAACCCACGGCGGACCGTATCAAGGCTGAGGTCTTGGGTGTTTCTGGTGAGGACGACATTACTTACAGTGATATAGACAAGCTCACATTTACCCGCGCCGTGATCGACGAGACGATGCGGCTTTACCCGCCAGCGCCGATGCTAAATCGTGAATGTCACGAAGACACTGAAATCTTAGGCCGAAAAATTGAGGCTGGCGACACGTTCTTGCTCTGTAATTATGTGATGCACCGCACAGAACGGCTTTGGGATAATCCAAATGCCTTCGACCCTGATCGTTTTATCCGTCAGCCTGAACTCAAAGCGAAAGGCGCGCCCTATATGCCTTTTGGAGCAGGCCCTAGAATATGTGTGGGTATGGCCTTCGCAATTATGGAAGCCGTCATGGCACTTGGAACATTGGTGCGCGATTATGATATTCAAATTCCCAGCGATTGTTACCCCAGACCTCTTATGACTGTCACGTTAAGGCCAGAGGGCGGGGTACCTGCGCGGTTGGAACGACGGAACTGATATGAATAAAGTGGTAGGTTTCTGTTGCCAGCTACCTACCGAAGCCCGCCTAGGCGTATGACGGCCTAGGAGTTAAAGTGCGAGTTGATCGCG
>CAYYMI010000027.1:0-34287 GCA_964472905.1 uncultured Hellea sp.
CCGAAGATAACGAGGCGACGATACCGAAACGGGGCGCAATGTCCGGTACCGAAAACTTAGACGTATATATAAATATCACGCCCTAAAATCTATAAACGTTTTTATTGTGAAGAATATGAACGTAACTTGAATGAAGCACTCATTGAATATCCATGTTCCCCCGAAACTATGAAAATTGTACTTAATTCATTTAAAATGGACTGTCCATTCCCTTCTGCAGAGATAATGAATTTTGTCGTAAATTCAGAATATTAGAACCTTTACTCCTGAAGCAAGCTCGGTAAATCACCCATATATCCAGCCGCTTCCTTCATAAAAAATACTTTTGCCCTATCACTACGGTTAACAAGGCTTAACCCCATACGGCGAGTATGGCGTAAAGGTAAAATTTTATTAGAAAATACCTTATTCAATACATCAGTACTCGTAGCTAAAGTCTGATTATCAAAATTCCGCCACGCTCCATATGTCTCTAAATCTGCTCCCCCAAGATCAAGACCAACGGCACGTGCCTGTTCGACCACATCTGCTAGCGCAGCAGCATCCCTAAGACCCATATTAAGGCCTTGACCGGCCAATGGATGTATAACATGCGCGGCATCACCTATTAAAGCCAAACGCAAATCTGTATAACGTTCAGCCATTTGAAGACTTAATGGAAAGGTTTGCCGATCGGCACAGAGGAACATCTCTCCCAAGAAATCTCCACTGCGGCGCCGGAGTTCTGCTAGGAATGCGGCTTCGGGTAAATTCATCGCTGCATCAATTGCGGCGGCTTTATCAGACCAGACAATACTCATACGGTTTTCGGTCAATGGTAGGAGCGCCAAAGGTCCTCCTGGGAAAAAGATTTGATGGGCAAGCCCATCATGGGGAAATTCATGGTAAAAGGTGGTTACCAAAGCTTTTTGATCATAGCTTTGTCTTGATACGCCAATCCCAGCGTTTTTTCGTAACACAGAATTTCTGCCATCTGCCGCCACAAGTAGAGAGCTGGTAAGCCTCTGTCCATCTGACAGCGAGACCGAGACCCCTGCGCTATTTCTTTGTGATGAGGTCATCTCTTTTGGCGCGAAGATATCTATTTTGCTCTGCGTCTCAACGGCAGAGAGTAAGGCCAGTCTCAAAACATCATTTTCTATCATATAGGCCGTCGGGCCATTGACATTTTGACTATCCATATGAAGCCCCAAAGGGGACACGTAGCCAACACCGCCATCGGAAATGAGCATGTCTAAAATGGGTTCAACCTCATCATTCAGGTTTTGCATAACCCCTAAAGTCTTCAGCATTTGAAAACTCGTCGCCGCAATAGCGGATGCCCGGCCATCAGGCCTTGCGGTTCTTGGATGAACCGTATCAATCAAAGCAATAGACGCGCCTTTATATGCGCAGGCCAAAGCCGCAGTCATACCCACTAAGCCCGCACCTACGATGATGATATCATAGTCAAAATTCATGTAGTTAATCTATCGGCTGAATTTGGGATTGACTATGAGACGTTTTTACAAATTTTGGCATTTTATCAGGCTGTCTTAACCCCATCTTTACGTCCGGTCTTCACACTCTCTTAACGAATGACGACTTGAGGACAATAATGCCACCTAGCGCAACGACAAGCGATTATGATGCCGGATATGCCCATGCATTAATGGAAGACTTAAACATGTCAGCCAGCGGGGCGCTAAAGCGCGCTATACTCTCTTTAGCCTTATGCGCCATAGGCACTGTACTTTTAATTTCAGTTCTCTCGTATAACCCCTTTGATACGACAGGCGATACAGCCGGAATAGGACAAATTCAAAACCTGTTTGGAAAGCCTGGCGCGGTCCTATCGAATCTGCTGCTACAATTTTTGGGGTGGGGTAGTCTTTTAGCTGGGGCTTTAACGCTCTTTGCTGGCTTGCGAGGTATATTTAAACCGCGAGTTAAAGATACACGGCTTGATAAACTTCGAGGTCTTTTTCTCTGTATCGGTATTATCATTTTTGGGGCGGCAACTCTGTCTGCCTTTCCAATCCCACAAAGCTGGCCCCTTGCCAGCGGCCTTGGAGGCTGGATTGGAGATGGGATTTACCTCAATTCCAAAGGGGTGCTTGATCATTTTAATGTCCCCATTTCAGGTCTTGTCATCGCCTTTATGACATTTATCGCTGCCGGATTTTGCCTCGGACGGTTCCTCGGTATTGTCGCCAAAGACCTTGTCGATATTTGGGATGCTGCTGGACTTCTCTGGGCCTATATCCGCATGGGCATTGATAAAATGGCAGTCTTTTTCGCGGCTTTATTTCGCCGCTTATTTAAACAAAATTATGTCGAACCCATGGGCGCAACCGACACAATTGATAATTTATATCGCGGCATACCGGATGCGCCGCAAGCCATGCCAAGTGCACAAATTATTAAAGCTCCAGCCAAACCCGCCGCGGCGACTGCGCCTAAAGCCCCAAAGAAACGCAAGCCGCGCCCCAAGAAACCTGAATTCCATTTTCCAGCAGGCTCCGACTTTGTCTTACCCGGTGTTGATCTTCTTAAAACACCACCGCCGCGCTCGGCTATTACAGATGAAGGCGCGCTCCACAGAGCCTCAGCAAACCTTCATAAAGTTATGGGCGACTATGGTATTGAAGGTGAGATGGGGGCTGTTAGCCCTGGCCCCGTGGTCACGCTCTTTGAATTCGAACCTGCGCCAGGCGTCAAGTCACAACGCGTTATAAATCTTTCTGATGATATTGCGCGTAATATGAGCGCACAATCTGCGCGGATTGCTGTCGTTCCGGGCCGCAACGCCATGGGTGTGGAACTGCCTAATCGCCGCCGCGAAACCGTTTGGCTACGCGACATGCTCAACTCCGATACCTTTACGCGGTCCGATGCAGCGCTTCCGCTTATTCTTGGTGAAGATATTGGGGGTATTCCATTTGTCACAGACCTGGCCAAGATGCCCCATCTTCTTATCGCGGGTACGACCGGATCTGGTAAATCTGTTGGGGTCAACGCCATGATTCTAAGCTTGATGTATAAGCTGACACCTGAAGAATGTAAGTTCATCATGATCGATCCAAAAATGCTCGAGCTCTCGGTTTATGACGGCGCGCCGCATTTGCTCGCCCCTGTCGTGACTGAACCAAAGAAAGCTGTTGTAGCTTTAAAATGGACAGTCCGTGAAATGGAAGACCGCTACCGCAAAATGGCCAAAGTCGGCGTTCGAAATATGGCTGGATTTAACGAAAAAGTTGCTGAATTCAAAGAGCGCGGAGAAGTCCTCTCCCGGACCGTCATGACAGGTTACAATAAAGAAACGGGCGAACCTGAATACGAAACCGAAGAAATGGGATTCGAGCCCATGCCGTTCATCGTCGTTATTATTGATGAAATGGCTGATCTTATGATGGTCGCAAAGAAAGATATTGAAGGTTCTGTACAGCGCTTGGCGCAAATGGCGCGAGCCGCAGGTATTCATATGATTATGGCCACACAGCGTCCTTCTGTTGACGTTATAACAGGTACAATTAAAGCCAATTTCCCAACGCGCATATCTTTCCGCGTCGGGTCTAAAATCGACAGCCGGACTATCCTAGGTGAACAAGGAGCTGAACAGCTTCTCGGAAATGGTGACATGCTCTTTATGGGAACAGGTCGACCACGGCGCCTCCACGGTCCATTTGTCTCAGATGCAGAAGTCGAAAAAATTGCCGCCTTTGTCAAAGCCCAAGGCGCGCCAAGTTATCTGGATGATATTACAACGGAGCGCGAGGAAGGACCAAGCGATCCTAAGAAAGCAGGCGGAGGCTCGGAGGGTAATTCACTTTTCGATCAAGCAGTCGCTATCGTTGCCCGTGACCGGAAAGCGTCAACAAGTTATATCCAGAGAAAATTGTCTATCGGATATAACCGCGCCGCAGATTTAATCGAACGTATGGAAGATGAAGGGATGATAAGCCCAGCTAGGTCAGGCGGGAAAAGAGATATTCTTTTACCAGAAGCAGAGAGCTTCTAAAGCTATTTGGTATTAAGGCAGAGTCGTTGGTAGTTTCGACTGCCCTTTTTCACTCATCTCTAATATTAGCTTTGTGAGAGCATCCGCTGACTGGTCACCCTTATAATTATCGCCATTAATAAAAAAGGCTGGAACGCCCTGTACTTTAGCTGCTGTCGCGCGGTCGCCACTGATATGAATATGCTTAAGTTTTTCAAGATCTTGAAAACAAGCTTGAATAGCGGCTTCATCTTCAAGTCCTGCGAGGCGGGCAACCTTGTCATATTCTTCACGAACCTTGCCAATCTCCGCCTGTTTAAACATCATAAGCTGGTTTTCCATTTGATATTGAAAAACATCAAAATAGTCTTCCTTTGGCGCGCATTCGGCCATCATAAACCCGACCATGGACATTTGCGCTGGCGGCGTTGGAAGCGGGCGTAGAACAAACCGAATTTTACCGCCATCTACGAGGTCTTTTTTAACGGCGGGCCATTGGTTTGTGAACCAGTCCGCACAATGCGTACACGTCACAGAGGCATAAACAATTATCGTTATAGGCGCTTTATCATCCCCTAAAACATGATCGTCTGGCGCTTCTGTTAAAGCGAATTCGACAGTATCGACTGTAAGTTCAGAGCCAGCTGGCTTGGGATAGTCATGTTCTTTATTATCATCCGCTATTGCCGTCTGTTGATTTTTCTTCGGCGCTTCTTTTTCTATCGCTTCAGATTTGTCTATCTTTTCTTGTTCTATCTCTTGGAGGGTATCATCATTCTCAGCAAAGCTATCTAGTGCGGCATCCTCAGTACTATCATCAATAACATCATCACTTGGATCGGAGGTGTCATCTTCTACCGCAATGGGGGTTGCCGCTGGGTCTGCTTGTGCCCAAGCAGTGGATGATATGATAGCAGGTGAGAGACAACTCATCGCCAATAAGGCTAAGCTGAGTTTTAGCGTCTTCAAATTAAGAGTCATGACTTAATACTCCGCGCCCAAGTTTATTGAGAGCTTGTTTTAAACCGCCTTCAGGTAAATTGGAAAGGCCATCTTGCAGATAAACTTCTTGGCTTGGTGATAGACCTTTTTTCGGCGCTAAATTATGGCTATCCGTTTTTAATTTCGTTTGAACAAGGCGAAGTTTAGCCACATGACCTGTTCCTAAATGCATATTCAGCCGTTCAATTATCGGCCCGCTCGCCGCCATAATCAATGTTGCTGCCGCTCCAGGCGCAGAAATCACCAATGTTCGGCCATCACGGCCGCCTGTAAACTTAACAGGTGTGGATATTTTTGCCCATCTCTGACCGACAATCTCAGGCCAGTTCTTATGGAGCATAGCTGCAGATGAGCTTCCTTTATATTTTTTTGATAGTGGTTTCACGACTTTTGCAACAGCTATACCCGCCGTTGGCGCAGGCCTATATTGGGGCTTGCCACGTTGACCTTCCAACCATTCATTGATGGATTGCTTATCTTTACGAGATAAGCTCATTTAAGCACTTCTCAAAGTCACATTAAATATAGTTCCTGACTTACCCGTGCTTTCTAACAACAAATCCCCTCCAAGGTCACGCGCGAGTTCTTTTGATATCGTTAAACCTAGCCCCGTATTGCCGCGACCTGTTGAGCTCGCAAAGGCCTTAAAAAGATTGTCCTTAGCTTTATCAGGAAGACCCGGCCCAGTATCAATGACACGGATTGTGATGTTTTCGCCCGCGGGTACAGCTTCAACGCTGAGATCTCTCTGCGCCTCATCATCTCTAATGGCCGCCATCGCCTGAGCGGCATTTCGGAAAATGTTTTGAAAGATACGGTAAGCATGATCAGCATCAGCTAAAACTGTAATATCGGTTTCAACGTTATTGATAAAACTGATCTTACGCGGCCCAGAGCCAAAATTGCCTAATGTATCGCTGGCGGCTTCGCCAAGTAACAGAGAAATACGAACCTGTTCGAGTTCCGGTCCGTCTCTATCGCTTTGGCTAAAATTGAGCACCTCCCCTGTAAGCTTTACTCCTCGGTCAATCGCACGTGTCAATCGCATGCCCATTTTAGAGACGCGTTCATCTTGATCGGATGCCAAGCGATCAGATACCAAGGAAGCCGACGCTAAAACATTTCGCAAATCATGATTGATTTTAGCAACAGCCATACCCAATGTGGCTAAGCGTTCTCGTTGTTTCAAACTCGCTCTGACGCCTTTTTTCATCTCATGAAATTCGCGTTCCAGCTGGCCAATTTCATCTTTGCGTGTCGTTGGCGGGCCGTAGGAGCTTCTTTTTTGCGGGTCGTCTCTAAACTGAGATAGGTCTTTTGCAAGGTTTTCAATTGGCCGTATGATTAAATATAACATGGCCATATAAATCATAGACCCCGTGATCACAGCAATAACAAGTGAGAGCCAAAATATACGTTTGAAATAATCCCGCATCGCCCAACGAAGCTTTTCTTTCGGAATTAAGAGCTCCAAAGTCGGCTTCGCTTTAGTATCAGAAGCGGAGGCATTAGGTTCAAGAGGCGTTTGCTTTTCATCCGAAGGAAAAGGATACAAAATTCGAAGGTGTCCGTTATCTGAACTAAAAAATGAGTTAAAAGCATCCCTAAACCGAGGAACACGACGGCGCGTCTCGGTAAGATCAACAACAGTTATTTCGGACACGTCTGGCGGATGGCCTAATATAAATTCGCTTTTACCGTCCCGTTTCGTCGACACCATAATGACATCGGTCGCGTCCATGAATTGGTTGGTGAGGGCTTCACTAGCTTTAAAATCAGGCATGATCGACAAAGCCTTCGCCAATAGCGAGGCTTGTTGTCCGCGCTCCATCAACCAGTCTTGCCGATAAGTGGCTGCTGACGGAATAAAAATAACCAATTCCGCCAGCATGACAAAGCCGATCGTCATCAGCAATAGCTTGCCGGATAATCGTCTAGAAATAAAACTATCCACCATAGTGAAGATTTAACGTGCGATCACCTCTCTGCCTAGTGAAACTTCGTCAAAAATCCTGCGAGCTTTCGTGTTTTCGGACTAAAGACAGATTCAGTATACCAAGAGCCTGCGGCACGCTTAATAAGCTCAGCGCGCGAAGGATAAGGCGATATAAACTTCGTCAGGCCAACGATCTTGATTTTATTTGCCATAGCAAGAGAAATTAACTGAATAAGATCTCCAGCGCCTTCTCCAACAATAGACGCACCGAGGACTTTACCTTTAGTTGTAGCCACAATTTTGATACCGCCTTCGTTACTTCTCTCGGCAATTGCACGGTCATTTTCTTCAAAATCCCATGTTACGCAGCGGACATTATGACCTGCTTCTCGGGCCTGCGCTTCTGTCATACCGATACCCGCAAGTTCGGGTTCAGAATATATCGCTGCGGGCATACGGTCTGTTGTAGCCTTAGCGTTCATACCTGGAGGCATGAAGTAGAATGACTTAATGATTTGTCCTGCATGGAAACCTGCGGCATGGGTAAGACCTCCTCGGCCCGCAGCAACATCACCTACAGCCCATACTTTCTTGTTAGATGTTCGCAAATATTCATCCGTTTCAATGCCACGGCGGTCATATTTAATCCCAGCTTTTTCAAGCTCTAACCCGTCCATCATTGGACGCCGACCAGCCGCCACAAGTAAATGACTACCTGTCAAGGTAGTGCCATCCTCAAGGTCCACAGCAATACCTGTCTTGGTTTTGCGAATTTGTTTGGTTTTAACAGGCGCATGAAATTTTATGCCCTCTTTCTTTAGAGCGTCAACTAAGACTTTCGCATGCTCGGGTTCGGAACGCGTCAGGGGCGGCGCAATATCAATAATATCGACTTTACTCCCAAGACGGAAAAATGATTGTCCAAGCTCAAGACCAATCGGACCAGCACCGATAACCAAAAGGTGTTTGGGCTGCTCTGACATTGAAAAAATCGTTTCATTCGTTAGATAAGGCACTGTATCAAGACCTGGGATAGGCGGGGCAGACGCCCGGCTCCCAGTTGCAATAATAATGCGTTTAGCTTTTATTTCTGTGGTTTCAGACTCAACCGTTGTGGCATCTTTAAATCGAGCGCGTTCACGAATAACCGTACAGCCTAAACCTTCAAATCGTTCTTGACTATCCACAGGCGCAATATGGTCAATCACGCCCTGTATATGAGCTTTGACGGTGTCGAAATTCACTTCGGGTTTCGCAGGCTTAACCCCAAATTGCTCGCCATTTGAAAATGCTGCCGCATGTTTACCAGCCGCAATAAGGGCTTTCGACGGCACACATCCATAATTTAGGCAATCACCTCCCATTTCTTCGGCTTCGAAAAGGACGACTGATCGTCCGAGTTGGGCGGCGCCTGATGCAATTGACAGGCCTCCAGATCCCGCGCCGATAATACAAATATCGACGTCATAGTTTGTTTTAGTCATGATAGCTCTCTTTAGGTATTATATGCGGGGCCGCAGTTTAAGCGGAAGCCCCATCTTTTTTGAAAAATTTCTTATATATAACTGGGATCATAGCGACCGCAGCCAAGGCTAAAAATGCAGGGGCAAAGTTCTTAGCGGCTTCTCCGACTAACGCACCAACATCTGTATTTTCGCCGGCAGCGAGAAGTGTTTCACGAAGACCGCTCCCGATTAAGGAATAAGCCACAGTTCCAGGAATAATACCCAGAGCCGTCGAGATGAAATAATCCTTAAATTTTGCCCCTAAGATAGCCGGAGCAATATTAGCGACAGCGAAAGGCACAACAGGGATCAACCGAAGGGTGAAAAGATAAGATAAGGCATTTTCATTAAAGCCTTCTTCCATCTTACCAATAAAGGGTCCAGCAATCCCTTTTAGCGTTTCACCAATCGATGTCTTGGCCGCCATAAAGAGTGTACACGCACCAATAGTGGCACCTGTAATTGTCGCCGGCGCGCCGATCGCGACGCCAAAGAGAAATCCACCGCCAATAGTTAAAGCACTTGCAGGCACCATAAAGGCTGTTGCGGCAATGTAAATTCCGATGAAGGCCAGTAAAACAAGGAGGAAGTTTTCTTGAACGAGATTATCAAGATAAACCGCATTTTGACCTAAGGCTTCTGGCGTCAACTGTGTGTGCCAGCCCTGCGATATCGCAAAGGCCAGGCCAGCTCCGATAATGTAGAGCGGCCATAATTTGACCCAAATCGGTTTTTGTTTCGCAGGTGTTGGATCATTCATAGTGTTTACTGTTACTGTTTGAGTATTCATTGTCTTATCTCTCTATTCGTTTAGCAACCAGTCGTAACCATAGTCAACGACCTTCGCGCCATTATCAATTGCAGCGGCAAGCTCAGGGCGAGCATATTTGCGAATATGCTGTAATGTGCCTGATTTTCCGCCAAAGTCTTCTTTAAACCATTTATAAATGGATGAGATTTTTAATCCCTTTGGTGTGATCTGTACGCCGCGAGGAGAATTAATATAAGCCGCGGCTGCTCGCTGACGGTTCTCAACCAAACTTCCGGCTTCCCAAGCGCTGTCAAGAAGGTTCGGGCACCCTACACTCGCGCAGTTCACCAAGTAATGAACATAGGGAGACGGGAATTGTTTACGCAATATATCATGCTCAACATTGTTCAAGCTCGACGGTTGTCCGTTAATCGTGAATAAATTTTTCTTCCATGGGCCTGATCCTAAAGGGCCAAGCTTTTTGATAGAGGATACAGGATAATTGTCCGTAACCACTTGAACCGTCACCGCATTATAAAGGTTTGCATAATATGCAATCTGCTCAGTTGAAGACAGGCTCGTGGGGTTTGTATTCTCTAAGGACTTGATGTAACCATCAAGAGCGGCCTTATCGGCGCGATTGGCTTTTAGTCCACCATAATTAAAATGCGTTAAGCCTTGTCCATCAGGCGCGCTGACATATTTTTGCAACACATTTGTAAAGGCTGCATGTGATATTGAGGCTGATTGAGCCACCGATCCACTTGTACTACCAGATCCATATGTGCTGGATCCTTGATTACCGGACCCATAACTCTGGCCAAAGGCAGGCGCGGCAAGTAAAGACAAGCTGGCTGATAAAATAAGTAATGTACGTTTCATAATCGTATCTCCAATTTAATTTCTGGAGGTTATATAGGAGATATATTTTCCAAAAGCTTCACACGATGGCTCACAAATGCGTGCTAAGAGGTTAGAGACTATGTGAAGTTTCGTGATGAATAATGTTTATAATACATATGACTCTATATATGGAGTAATTTCATGAGGATTAATCGCCGATTAGTCTCTTTAGTTACTGAAAAGTAAAGAAGAATAGAAAGGCATGCGTAAAGCCCAAGGTTTTACGAAACTTGGAGTATATATCTGGCTTGACTTCAGCTTGCTGCGCGCTTAATGAGCGCGACTTGAGATTAATGCGGTGAAGCCGCCTATATATAGAGACGACGATGAAACGTACTTTTCAGCCTTCAAACCTTGTTCGCGCCCGCCGTCACGGTTTTCGTGCGCGCATGGCCACGAAAAATGGCCGCGCTGTTTTAGCCCGTCGCCGCGCTAAAGGCCGTAAGAAACTGTCGGCTTAAGACAGCCCTTAATGCGCCCTTGTGCGCGCCTTTAGTCATGAAAAAGCTTGGAAAACTCGGATTGCTCAAAAAGCGCTCCGAGTTTTTGTTTGTTCGCGAGGGGCGCTATCAAGCCCGCGGCGGCGTTGTTATACAAGCCCGAGAGAACCCCGATCATAAGCTTATCCGCGTTGGTTTTACGGCCACAAGGAAAATTGGAAATGCTGTCATACGGAACCGCGCGAAACGACGCTTGCGGTCTGTCTGTCTTGAGGTTTTACCCAAATTAGGGCAGCGCGGTACAGATTACGTCTTCATCGCGCGTGACAAGACGGCCGGACGTCCCTATGACGCCTTGCTTGACGATACGCAAAAGGCCTTGAAAAGTCTCGCGAGAGACCCGAAATAGCATTTAATAAGAATCATAACGGCTGACTTTATAATGGACGATCAGAAGAACTTTTTTATGGCGATGTTCCTGTCAGGCCTTGTCCTGCTCGGATATTGGTTTTTCATTGGTAAACCCATGGCCGAAAAAGCACGGGCGCAAGCTCTTTTAGACGCCGAAAAAACGGCGGCGGTCCAAGTCGAATCCACAGCGCCAGCACCTATCGAGTCTCGTGAGACCTTAGTAGCGCGGGGCAACCGTATTCAAATTGACAGCCCTGCCTTTAAGGGATCTTTTTTAACCACAGGCTCACGTTTTGATGACATCGCCCTGAAGGAATATAATCAAACGCTAAATCCTGAAGATGGACTCGTAAACTTACTTTCCCCCGAAGGCGCCGAAACATCGGCCTATGTCATGGATAATTGGACAGATCTTGGTGGAGGGACAGGCGCAAATACACCTTGGGCTGTAATCTCAGGTAGTACTTTAACCCCCTCAACCCCCATTATTTTAGGCCACGAAACTAATGGCCTCTCCTTTAAGCGTACAATTACATTAGATGATAAGTTTCTCATTACCTTATCCGATAAAGTTACCAATACATCGTCAGATGAAAAAGAAATCAGGCGTAAAGGCGTGGCCCGTCAACATACTTTGCCAGAAGGGCTCACGAATTTCATTGTCCTTCAAGAAGGCCCTATATCCGTTATCGATAATAAATATCATGATATGCGATATAAAAATATCATGTTCAGCAAAGGTATAAATAAAGAATTAGAATGGTCAGATACAGGTCAAAGCGGCTGGGTAGGCTTAACAGATAAATATTGGCTTTTGGGGGCTATCGCGCCACAAGGAAA
This sequence comes from uncultured Hellea sp., assembly GCA_964472905.1. GTDB lineage: Bacteria > Pseudomonadota > Alphaproteobacteria > Caulobacterales > Maricaulaceae > Hellea. Next base: position 11,768 of record CAYYMI010000027.1, read on the forward strand.
GACAATGACTGCGGATTACGCCTACCGGACCATTAATGATCAAGAGGTTTATGAAGTCTCATATACACTTAACCCGATCACTTTAACGGCAGGTGCCACCATTGAATCTGTTGGACATATATATGTCGGGGCTAAAGAACGTACACTTTTGAAATCCTATGAAACGGATTTGGGGATTGCCCAAATGGAGCGCGCCATTGATTGGGGGTTTTTTGGTATCTTCGTCAAACCTATTAGCTGGGCCCTTTCTAAACTTGGGCAGCTCTTAGGTAATTATGGCCTTGGTATTTTGGCCCTGACATTGGTTATTAAGATCATCCTCTTCCCGCTCTTTAACAAACAATATGAGAGCCAAGCCAAAATGAAGAAGGTTCAGCCTAAGCTGAAAAAAATTCAAGAGCGTTACAAAGATGACCGCATGAAGCTTCAACAAGAGATGATGGGGCTTTACAAAAAAGAAGGCGTTAACCCTGCGGCGGGCTGTCTGCCGATTATTCCGACAATTTTCGTTTTCTTCTCTTTATATAAGTCTGTGTTCATCAATATTGATCTGCGCCACCAACCTTTCTTTGGCTGGATCAAAGACCTCTCAGCTAAGGACCCCCTCTCGATCTTGAATGGTTTTGGGGCTCTGCCCTGGGACGCTGTGCCTCTGCCGTTCTTAGGGTTCTTCGCCATTGGACCACTTGCCTTAATGTATGGTATTTCCATGGCCTTGATGTATACGCTAACGCCGCAAAATCCGGGCGGCGGGGAACAAGCCGAGATGATGGCAAAAATGATGAAGTTCATGCCGTGGATATTCATGTTTATTCTCGCGCCATTTGCGACAGGCCTCTTGGTATATTGGGTCTGGAACAATGTTCTGTCTTTCGGTCAACAGTATTACATCACAAGAAAATTCAAAGTCGATACACCTGTTGATGTCTTCTTCCGTAAAATAACCGGTAAAAACAAAGCCGCCACATCTGACTAATGCCTGAGCTCTCAAAGGCACAGCTTGAAGCAGGGCGGCTCCTCTTTGCCAGAGATGTCACCTTTATGCTCAGCGCCGTTAGTCTTGAAACCTTGCCGCCTGCGCGCCTGCCTGAAATATGTTTTGCAGGACGATCCAATGTTGGAAAATCAAGTCTGATTAACGCTCTGACCAACCGTAAAGGCCTCGCACGTGCCTCAAATACGCCAGGCCGAACACGCGAGCTTAATTATTTTAATGTTGATGAGCGGCTCTTCGTTGTGGACTTGCCTGGATATGGTTATGCCAAAGCCTCTAAATCAGACATCGCGCGATGGACAAAACTAACGCGTCAGTTTTTATTTGGCCGCGCCTCCTTAAGACGCGTGTTTTTATTAATCGATAGCCGTCATGGTTTGAAAGACTCTGATTTGGAATTAATGGCCATGCTCGATGAAACCGCTGTGACCTATCAACTCATTTTGACTAAAACTGACAAGCTTAAAAAAGGTGAACTTGAAAAAGTTTCAACCAAAACACTAAAAGCTATTGCCAAACGCCCTGCGGCTTTCCCGCAGATTATAAATACGTCATCTGAGACTAAAAACGGGCTGGATTTACTCAGGGCTGAAATTGCCACCTTGGCGATGCCTTAAATTTTCTTATAACGGTGCAAATCACTTAAGGATTAGCCATGCTAAAGCGGCGCAAAAATGAAACCGGCTGGACAAGCGCGCAAACGCTATCTGAAGCCCTCCCCTTCATTCAACGTTATGCAGGACGCAATATCGTTATAAAATTTGGTGGAAACGCCATGGGGGATACAGCCCTGACGCAAAAATTCGCCCATGATGTTGTTCTGCTAAGACAATTTGGCCTGCGCCCGGTCATTGTTCATGGCGGCGGGCCACAAATTGGCTCAATGTTAGAAAAGCTGGATATTAAGTCTGAATTTGTCGATGGGTTGCGCGTATCCGATATGGAAACCGTCGGCGTGGCTGAGATGGTGCTCTCTGGCGCCATAAATAAATCTATTGTCCAAGCGATTAATCAAGCGGGCGGGCTGGCCGTGGGATTATCTGGTAAGGATGCCAATTTGATCATGGCCAAAGCCAAAGACGCAAAATTAGGCTTTACGGGCGAGCCCATCGATACGGACATCTCTGTCCTTGATGTTCTCGCCTCTGCCGATCCAGGTTTCATTCCTGTCGTCTCGCCCATTAGCGGCGGGACCGACGGAGCTTCCTATAATGTCAATGCTGATACGGCAGCTGGAGTTTTAGCGGGGGCTTTAAAAGCCTCTCGCCTTATGCTTTTGACCGATATTGAAGGCGTTATGGATAAGGACAAAAACCTTCTCACAAATCTATCATCAAAAGACGCGCTTGAATTAATCGATAATGGCACCGCCAAAGGCGGCATGATACCCAAGCTTATGACCGCCATTGACGCCGTTAAAGCTGGCGTTGAGGCCGTCGTGATTTTGGATGGGCGGCGTGCCCATGGGTTATTGGTCGAATTATTCACGGATCAAGGCGCAGGAACGCTTATCCGATGATATCAAAACGTCTAAAGCATAAGCCTTATTTTTTATCGCTGTGTTCGGTAATTTTAGGTTTAAACTCTACCAACACAGCTCTGGCCCAAACACCTGAGATACGCTCTGATACCATAGCTCCTACAGGAAATGGTTGGGAAGTGTGTAATGAAACCTCCTATATTATGCGGGTTGCCAATGCTGTTATACGCAATGGCAATATGACCCCTAAAGGCTGGGACAATATTAAACCCGGACAGTGCATCCCAATGGCCGCCCCAAACGGGTCACCGCGTTATGTTTTTGCCGAAAGCAGTCCTATTCATCAAGGCGGTATAAGGGAGTGGACAGGGTTTACCCCCTTATGTGTTTCAACCGAGGATTTCACAGCAGACGCTACAAAAAGCTGCGCCTTACAAAATTTGCAAACGCGTAATTATTTAGCTGTCAGCCCCGACGAGCAACGTACTACATTCATTGAGCCTGATAATTTTTCAGATAAAGCTGAAATTGCGGGCATTCAGCGCCTTTTAAAAGATAATGGATTTAAAATATCACGAATAGATGGCATATCTGGGCGCCGTACGCTGCGGTACATTCGTGACTTTAAGAAAAAGTCGGGACTACCCGTAAGTACATCTAATCGCGAACTTATTGATATAATGGCAAGTGCCGCCCAAAAACGTCAATCAGATGTAGGATTTGAAATATGTAACGACTCTAACGCGACGATATGGGCCGCAATGTCTAATCGAGAGAACGGGGCCTGGAAATCAAGGGGGTGGTGGACAATTAAAAAAGACAATTGCGTGAGACCCTTCACGAAACCCCTCCAAGGCAGTGACGCCCATTTTTACGCCTTACAAGAAAATAGAATTGAAACCGAAGAGGGGACAGTTTTTGGACCAGATAAACGCCTTCGGACGGTGGCGACAACACCAGCACAATTCTGTATAGCAGAAGCGAAGTTTTCAGCACTTGGCAGAGACTATTGCGCAGAGTCAGGCTATGCTGTTGCTAATTTTAGACCTCTGCCCACAGATAGTGATGGCGCGAAAGTCAATTTGTCTGATCAAGATTTTGCGGTGCCTAATGCTGTCGGTCTCAGATAGCTTACAGATAATATGACATCATCTGCTCCGTCTCTCGGCCATATCCGCAATTGGATATTTGATCTCGACAACACATTATACCGCGCCGATGTTGAATTTTTCTCTCAAATTGACCGTAAAATGACAGCCTTTATTAGCCGTTATCTTGCCCTCCAACCCAATGAAGCGCGGCTTATCCAAAAAGACTATCTCGCCGAATATGGAACATCTCTCTCAGGCCTCATGGCCGTTCATGGTATGGATCCCGCTGAATTTCTCGATTATGTGCACGATGTCGATCTATCGATGCTAGCCCCCGACCCAAAGCTTCGGACTTATATTGAAGCTCTACCCGGACGAAAGTTCATATTTACCAATGGCTCTAAAGGCCATGCCAAAAATGTAGCCGGACATTTAAAGCTCTTTGACCTCTTTGACGGCAGTTTCGGGATTGAAGATGGTGATTACGTCCCTAAACCCAAACGCAGTCCCTATATTAAATTTTGCGATATTTTTGATATTGATCCCGAAACAGCCATATTTTTCGAAGATGGATTACGAAACTTAGAAGTGCCTAAACATATGGGTATGACGACAGTTTTAGTCACATCTGAGGCGGATTGGTCGGATGAACCTGAAATTACGCGTCCTGCTGGCAGTACAACACGGGCTGACTTTGTAGACTTCATCACAAGTGATTTAACATCTTGGCTCGGAAAATACAGCTAAAGGCGGCATAACCTTATTAAACATGCTTAATGAATAGCAAACGCCAGTTTAATAAAATTCTAAGGCTCATTGTGTAACAAGATGGTTCACTAAGGTTTCTACCGAAAGTGAGGTCAGGTCTGTAACAGGTTTGACGATTGGTATTGGGAGCTTTATTCAGGCGGTATGACACATACACCTGAAAATGCAGCCCCCGGCAAAGTTTTAAGTCCCGCAGCAAAGCGAGCCTTAAACGAAGCAGCGGAGCGCCGTAAGGCAGACACTGCAAAGGTCAATCGTCCTCCTGAGAAAGCCGGACCAAATGGTGCGGAACCCACGCGTTATGGCGATTGGGAACGCGGCGGAATAGCTTACGATTTCTAAGTCGTTCAGTCCGTTTTCGCATCATTATAGCTAATTTCGGCCGGAAACGGTCATATTTAACGTGGGAGACGCAAGAGATGCGTATCAAAGTTTCAGTATTAGCCACGCTGAGTGGTTTAAGTTTAGCGGCGTTTTCAACGCCTGCGATAGCTGGAGGGTGTGGTTTTGGAGCTTCGGCAAATTGCGGCGTCGGTATCAATGTTATACCATCTGAAGCCCCTAGCTTTGGGCCCATGACTATTAATAATAGAAACCCAATGGGTCATTTGCGAACCATTGACTTCCAGCGCGCGCCGAATGTGTCAATCACACGTATCCATGGTATGGCGCCTACGGCCTCTCTAGCAGACGCCCCTTCTGGTTTCACAGGTGGTTGTCATCCTTCATCAATGCAATATTGCCGCGCAAATGCAGGAACACCTGTTTCAGTCCAAGCCGCAGCCCCTGTTGCGCCTGTATACTCAGCTCCTGTTAGCGCAGCTCCAGTCGTATCTGCGCCTGTCGTGACGGCGCCTGTGCAAACTCTAAGAAGCTGGACAGGTCAGGGATATAACCCGTCAAACTTTCAATCACGCCAATATGGGGATAATACGTTTACGCCAGGCATTGCTCATATTCCAACATCAATTGTGGACCGTAGCCCAGTTAACGCTCAAACGATTCTAAATTCAGGCCGGACAGTTCCGCAACCTATTGCCAGCGCGTCAAGCTTTTCTGGATCATCTTTTGTGACGCTTCCTGGAACAATGTCGCAAAGTTTCTCATCTACAGCTCGTTATGCACCGCAGCCTAGCGCTCCGGTCTCTGTTGGAAACGGAACATTTGCGTCAAATGTAGCCCCTGATGGGACTTACTGGGAAAAGACGTCAGGCGCGACAACATTTGGCAATACAGTGGCAACACAAGTTATCTGTAAACGCCAATTACCGCGCCAAACTGTAAACCCAGTTGTCAATATACCGGTGCCAGTTCCAACGCGGGTGGTAAATCCTGTGGTTAACGTTCCAGTTGCAGTTCCGACTGCGGTACCAGTCTCTGTGCCGACTTGCAGTTCAGTTGGTGGAGTTCATAGACCTCATGCTGGGCCTCATAATCTTCAGGCCTTCAACGCAGAGCGTTACGGGGCAGCTCCAGGGTCACCTTGGGTTTATTAAAACATGTCTTCTTGCGGGGGGAGAGAAAAAACGGTGCCTCTGGGGTGGAGGCTACCGTTTTTTTCATTTTTAAGCCCTGAGTTCTTCACAAAAAGATTCACCTCTTGGGGGAATCGTTTTGCTTTGGCACGTGTTTTGCTCAGAACTATTCCAAATGTATCATAACGAGAGGTGGGTCATGTCCCGTATTTTCACTACAGTTGCAGCAATCGCAGCAACAACACTTATGTCTAGTACAGCATTTGCTGGCTGTAATTCAGGCACTTATTGTAATAGTGGGTCGTCATCACTATCTCCACTAAGTAGCTGGTCAAGCACATCAACATCAGGGGCCACTTACACATCCCCATCATATATGTCTTCTTCATATGGATCCGGCTCAGATTATTCTTCCGCTTCGAGTTTCTCAGGAAACTCATTTGGCGGCGTTCTTTCATCCGCCGAAGCTGATGCAACATATGGCACAGGATCTATCTCTTCTGCCTATGAAGGCGGCAATGTTGAAATGTTCGGCTTTTCAGGATCAACATCATCCGTTCCAGGTTTAGGAATGGGCGAAAGCTTGCAAGCCACTAATTGTCCCGTAGGTGTTTATAATCCGACAGGCGCCCGCGTATTGGGATGCTATAATGTCGTGAAACAGGTACCACAGACAAATTATCTACGCGTTGTACGTCCAATTGTTTACGTGAGATATCCCGTTCCAACAGCAGTCCCTGTTCCTTATTATGTTAATTATAATGCCGGGTTCAACGCCGGTGGATGCGGATCGCCAGCTATAAATGCAAGCCGTTATGGCGGATATGGCTTTGGACGTTGCGGTTAGACTTTAGATCCCCACAAAGCTAAAAATAGGCCTCTCGCCAATGCGAGAGGTTTTTTTATGCCCGCATATTTTTCAATACGCCTAATGCCGCTATTTTTGGATCGCTCGCCGCCGTAATCGGGCGGCCAACAACAATATGGGACGCTCCAAATTTTAGCGCGTCCCGCGGCGTCGCAACACGTTTCTGATCACCCTTATCTCCGCCGGGCATACGGACTCCAGGCGTTATAATTAAGAAATCATCCGGAACCTGCGCCCGTATTTTACTCGCTTCAAGAGGACTAGACACAACACCGTCAATCCCCGCTTTCAAGGCTTGCTCAACCCGGCGCATGACAAGCTCCTCAGCGCTCATATAATATCCAATATCGTCCAAAGCTTTTTGATCGAGCGAGGTTAAAACGGTTACGCCTAAAATTTTCAATTCGCTCTGCCCTCGTCCTCTAGCGGCCGCAGTCATAACATCGGGACGAGCATGGACCGTCAAAAAGTCTGCGCCTAATGTTGAGATTGACCGCGTCGCTTTTTCGACGGTTGCGTCAATATCATGGAGTTTGAAATCATAGAAAACATTCTTACCCTGAGATTTGAGTTGCTGTCCAAATTCGGTCCCGCCCAATGGCAATAACTGCAAACCGATTTTATAACTCACAACGGCGTCACCAATTTTATCGACCATGGCTTGCGCGGCGCTCACGCTAGGTAAATCAAGCGCCACATATAATCGTGGATCAGCATTCATATTACGACCCTTTGCGTACACGGTGAGAATTACGAGCCATCAGGTTTTGAGCAACTGTGCTCGGCAAGGCCCGATTGAGAATGGCGAGCGATTTATTCACGCCGCCGGGAATGAAAACCGCGCGGTTACGCTCACAGGCCTCAACCGCTAATTCGGCGCATTCTTGAGCCTCCATAAACATAAATCCGGGGAGTTTATTCACCGCGTCCCTTGTCCCGTTTACATCGTGAAATTCTGTAAAGACAAATCCAGGACATAGCGCGCTGACATGCACGCCTGTCCCGTTAAGTTCCATATTCAGACTTTCTGAGAACTTAATAAGAAAACTTTTTACCGCCGCATAGAGTGTGTGCCCTTTAGAGCCAGGTAAATGTCCCGCTAAAGAGGCGACATTTATAACCCTGCCAAATCCTTTTTCAGTCATAGCCGGCGTCAGTTTTCGGGCCAGCTCACACGGCGCGGTGAGCATAAGCTGAAGAAAATTAGCGTGGGCTTCCCAAGCGCTATCTAGATAACCGCCCGGATGCCCATATCCAGCATTATTGACTAGCCCGTCTATATGCAGATTTTTAGCCGCAATACGGCCCAATAATTCTTCAATCGCGCCAGCTTCAAATAAATCAACAGGAAAAATATGGCTTGTCGTTTCAAAGTCTTTTTTTAAGTCCTTCGCCAAGGTAATCATTGGGTCTTCACGGCGCGCGCATAAAGCCAAATCCCAGCCTCTCGCCGCATATTCGGTTGCGATGGCAGCTCCAATGCCAGCCGAAGCCCCTGTAATAAGGCAAACAGGTTTAGCGCCTTTGGTCATTCACCCTCTTTCAAATAATTTAGATGCACGGTTTATGAAGTCTGTTATCAAAGCCGAAATATAAAGTCTAACGGTGATATATGTTTCATGCGAAACTCATAAAATTTTTAGAGGGTCTTAATACATGAATGACGCCCTTATTCGCCTAAGTATTTTTCTGGGAGCTTTGGTTCTTTTCTCAACGCTCGAATTTTTCTTCCCTAAAAAACACCGCACATTATCCAGAACCAAACGATGGCTCACCCACCTTGGACTAACAGTTATCGATACGATTGCTGTGCGTTTCTTAGGCCCTATAGTGGCTCTAAGCGCCGCAAGATGGGCGGGCTCGCGCGGGATTGGTCTCTTTAATTCTGTTGACTGGCCGTTATGGCTTGAAGTGTTAACGGCCTTTATTGTCTTAGATTTTGCTATTTATCTGCAGCACATTGCCACACATAAAATCCCGATTTTGTGGAGACTCCACAAAGTCCACCACTCGGACCGGGACTTAGATGCAAGCTCAGCCTTACGATTTCATCCTATCGAAATTATGCTGTCCATGATTTATAAATGCGCCTTAGTTCTCTTAATTGGCCCAGCCGTTTTAGCTGTCCTCATTTTTGAAATATGCCTTAATGCATCTGCTATATTTAATCATGCTAATCTGGCCCTACCACTTTGGCTCGATAAATATTTGCGAATTATCATTGTTACGCCTGACATGCACCGCGTGCACCACTCCGTTATGCCCAAAGAAACTGACAGTAACTTTGGATTTAATTTCTCAGTTTGGGATAGGCTTTTTCGAACTTATCAAGCTCAACCCAATACAGGGCATGATAATATGATCATCGGGCTATCCGAACATCAGTCGGACGCCCCTGGGAACCTGATTTGGAGCCTAAAGCTTCCATTTGCAAAAACGGGCGAATAATTTAGTCTGGGCCGATAAAGGAACGTCTATGCCTCTCATCATTCTACTTGTTATTCTTGTCCTCATCGGGATTTGGGGCATCGTCATCTTTAACCAACTTGTTGGCTTACGCCAAATGACAGAAAATGGGTGGAGCGATGTTGAAGTTCAGCTTAAGCGCCGCGCCGATTTAATCCCGCGTCTAGTGTCAACGGTTAAAGGCTATGCCAGCCATGAGAAAAAGTTATTTGTCGATATTACAGAAAAACGCAACCAAGCGCTCGCCGCAGGAAACAACCCCAAAACCCGCGGAGCCGCTGAATCGGCATTAGGTCAGCCAGTTGGTCGTCTCTTGGCGGTTGCCGAGGGCTATCCCGACCTTAAAGCCAGTCAAAACTTTCTTGATCTTCAAAATGAGCTTTCGGACACGGAAGACAAAATTGAAATGGCCCGGCGGTTTTATAATGGCGCTGTGCGGACCTTAAATATTAAAGTCAAGACAGTCCCGTCTAATATCGTCGCAAAATTATTAGGGTTTTATGAGCGTGAATTTTTCGAGATTGACGGCGCGGATGCGGCGGTCCCAAATGTTGAGTTCAAGTCATGATACGGATTCTCATATCTCTGATCATAAGCGTCCTTTTTTTAGGAACTGCTTGGGCAGAGGAAAAGATAACATCCTATGATGTCATTATTGATGTCCAGCAGGATGCTGACTTTATCGTAACTGAAAAAATTAATGTTATCTCCGAAGGTCGACAAATTCGGCGCGGCATTTTTCGTGACCTCCCGCGGTTTAAATTGGATGAGGGTGCTAAAATTCCTTATCGGTATAAAATCTTATCGGTCACTCGAAATGACCGCCAAGAGCCCTTTGTCAAAAATGATAACAACAACGCGAAACAAATACGCATTGGCGACCCTGACTATTACTTACCTCAGGGCCAGCATAATTATGTTATCACTTATGAAGTCAAAAACGAAGTTCGGTATTTTGAGGATTTTGATGAAGTCTACTGGAACGCAATTGGAACTTATTGGCGGTTTCCAATTGATAAAGCTAATGCCACAATACGTTTTCCGCAAAGTATTGCCCCACTGGAACTTAACTGTTTTACGGGCCACCACGGATCAACAGAATCAAAATGTTCAATGTCACGCGATGGGCAAAGTTTTCACATAACATCCCTAGACCCCCTCGCCTCACGCGAAGGTCTGTCCGTTTCTATAAAATTCAATAAAGGTATTATCGATCCCCCCAGCCAAGAAGATAAAACCATGCTGTGGTGGTTTAAAAATGGTGCCATCGCTTTGCTGGGATTATCCCTTATTGGTTTATTGGGATATTATTATAGAACCTGGAACAAGGTTGGCCGTGACCCGCAGAAAGATCCCGTTTTTGCAAGATATGGGCCGCCAGAAGGCTATTCCCCCGCCGCTGTGCATCAAATTTACCACCGCGGCTTACGCGGCAATAAAGCCCTGATTTCGACCTTAATTCATATGTCAATCAATCAACATTTAGAAATGGACTCCTCTAAATCCGAAACGGATATTCGCTTTCTCGGTAAGGGGGATATGAAAGACTTGCCCGCTGAACAAGACTCGCTCCTTCGAAATTTATTTACAACAAAAAAGTCCATCCATCTTGGAAAAAGCCCAAATGCTTTTTTTACAGCCGCCTATTCATCTTTCAAACGCACCCTATCCAAAAAATATGGGCGGGATTATTTTCGCTGGAATGCAGGCTCTACAATCATCGGAATTATCCTGAGTGTTGTCAGTGTCATTGCAGCTTTTACACAATTTTATGGCAATAATTCAGAGTACTTCTTTATAACACTTGCAGCTCTGGCCGCTCTAAATCTTCTTTTCATTTTCCTTATGCCGGCCCCGACAGAAAAAGGGCAAAAAACCCGAACTGAGATTGAAGGCTTCAAACTCTACCTCGAGACAGCCGAGAAAGAGCGCTTAAATGCTCAAAAAGATGTGCTGACGGGACGAGAACCACCCATGACCAAAGAGCGTTACGAAGCCTTCCTGCCCTACGCAATTGCTTTGGATGTTGAGAAGCCTTGGACAAAATATTTTGAACGGATTTTACCCGAAGTCGCAAAAAATTATAATCCAAGCTGGGGCCATGTCCGAGGCGGTAATTATAATTCCATTGGCGGGATTAACCGCGCAATAGAGTCAAATTTAAATTCTGGCGTCTCCCGCGCTATGCCGCAAAGTTCTGGCTCATCTGGCGGAGGCGGGGGTGGATTTTCTGGCGGCGGCGGCGGCGGCGGCGGCGGCGGCGGTTGGTAGCCGCTTTCTAAGGCACATCCGCATCTTGTCCTTGCGGGGCAAGTCCTTCAAAATCAAATAAGTCAGCATCTAATAAATGCGATGGCCTGACATGAGATAAGGCGCGCAACATTGTCGATTTCGTTCCTGGCGACTGACTTTCCCACTCATTAAGCCGCTTAGCCATAAGCTGTCTTTGCAAACCATCTTGCGAGCCACATAGATTACATGGAATGATCGGACATCCAAGGGCCGCTGTATATCGGGCAAGGTCACTTTCCGCCGTTTCTATTAAGGGCCGCAAAACGGTCACATCGCCAGCATCATTAAGTAATTTACCCGGCATCGCCGCGAGGCGGCCGCCTTTGGTAATATTCATCATGAAGGTCGCAAGCGAATCCTCACGGTGATGACCCAATATTATTGCATCGCATTTTTCTTCGCGCGCCACACGGTAAAGAATACCTCGGCGCAGGCGTGAGCATAGTGAGCAAAAGGTTTTTCCTTCGGGAATTTTATCCGTTACAATCGAATAAGTATCCTGCGTTTCAATGCGGTAAGGTATTGAAAAACGCTCAAACCAATTTGGCAAGGTTTCCGCCGGAAACCCTGGTTGTCTCTGATCCAGATTACAGGCTAAAATCTCTATGGGGAGGTCGCCATGGGCTTTAAGATCCAGTAATATCGCTAATAGAGCGTAGCTGTCTTTACCGCCTGATAGACACACGAGCCACCTTGGACTATCGCCGGCTGTCATGCCGTAACGGGCTATAGTGTCACCCACTTGACGTTTAAGGCGTTTTCGCAGTCTATTAAAATTCGTCGTTTTGGGGGCCTGAGAAAACAAAGCCTTCGCAATAGCCGCATAGTCAGGAGGTAAAGGCGTCACAATATGCCTATTTCAGCATCCGGACTTCTGTTTGCGGAAGCGGCATACGAATACCATTCTTTTTCAAAATACGCCAAATTGCAAAATTGAGGTCAGACGTGAACTTATTAGGCCCATCATCAATACCGGAGCACCAAAATTCTACCGCGAAGTTAATCCCATTGGGCCCAAATTCGCGTAATTCCAAATCTGGTTCTTCAGGCTCTTGAAGCACGCTTGGGTGTGCTGAAATTTCTGGGATAACGATGTCTTCGAGCTTATCAATATCCGTATCATACGGAACGGTGAAATAAACTTCATAACGCTGGCGCGGGTCTTTATGTGTCCAATTTTCATATGAGTTTTCGATAAAGGTTGTATTAGGCACCATAATGTCTTTACCATCCGTCGTTTCAACGGTTGTTGAGCGCATATTAATCGCTTCGACAAATCCTTCACGGCCATCATCAAGTGATACAAAATCCCCGACACGAACGGAACGGTCAAAAAGAATAATCATTCCTGATACGAAATTGGCCGCCACAGGCTGAAGACCAAGTCCGATGCCCAAGGATAGAGCCGAAAAGATCATGACAAGGCCCGACATGGGAACCTTTGCCGCGCCCATAACGAGGATGAAAATCAGCCCAAATAGCAGGATTTGGAAAATTTTCGAAACGACCTCAACTGTGCTGCTATCAAGCGATTCTTGAGAGCGGATCGCGGTTTGGCCTTTATTATTGAGAATGCCACCAAGCTTAAAAAATATGGTTCCAAAAATCGCCAGTTGAACGACCGTCATTAAGGTAATAGGCGTATCGCCCATTTTCATAAGTTCCGCGCCCTTTAGGAACCCTGTAAGATCATCAAAATACCCAAAGACACCTAAAACCGCGAGCGGTATAATAATCCATGTCGCGAGTTTTCGAACAAGTTCATTCGGAATAAAGGTTTTAATCGCCTTATAAAGAAGGAAGACAACGGCAAGGCCTTGCGCAAGCTTAACCAGCCAGTCTTGACCAGCAACAGGTACAGCTTTCAAGATAACAGCAAACAAAGCTAATAGCGCGACAAGAATAATCGCTCTTAGAAATTCCCCAGACTGATAAATATAGTCGCGAACAATCTTTAACTTCGTATCCTCAGCGGGAACTTGATTAAATAAGAATACTTTTTTGCGTAGCCTACCCGCAATAAAAGGCGACAATATATAAGCCGCCGCAATCGCGCCGAGCTGGGCTAAAAATGAAATGCTGGTGAGCCAACCAATGACCTTATCTGAAATTTTCTGAAGTAAGGCTTTAGCCTCATCCGTAGACGTTGGGAAAATGCTTTTCTTTGGCGTTGTGTCTGGCGCCGCTATGGGGTCAATAGTTTGCTTCTCTTTTTGAGCCGCAACCGCTTCTGCTATGGCACGGTTAGCTTTTTCCCGAGCCTCCAAAGCTTCAAGCAGGGCTGGGTCGTCAAGATCAAGAGCAGACTCTAAAACATCAGACACAGGGTCGGTTTGGGGTTGAATAGGAGCTTGAGCGGCCTGCTCAATCGGCGCCGCTTTTATGGTCTCCGGCTCAGCGCTTTGCGCATAAGCATTAAAGCCAAGGCTAAAGATCCATAGAATTAAGAAGCTCAATCCTACCTTAATAAATGCCTGGATTTGCTCTCTCACAAAAATTCCCCGTTTTCTGATGGCTTTGTTAAGCAAAAGTCTATCTTTTGTAAATCTTTTTGGTCTATAGCCGCGCGGTAATTTGGAGTTCTTTAAATGGCTAAACCTAAAAAAGTCGTCCTTGCCTATTCAGGAGGCTTAGATACATCAATCATCCTTAAATGGTTACAAGAAGAAAAGGGCTGTGAAGTTGTAACCTTTACTGCCGATCTTGGACAAGGTGAGGAGCTTGAACCCGCGCGCAGAAAAGCCGAAGCTTGCGGCGTCAAAGAGATATTTATTGATGATCTGCGTGAGGAATTTGTTCGAGATTTTGTCTTTCCAATGTTTCGCGCCAACGCACTTTATGAAGGACTATATCTCCTCGGCACATCCATAGCCCGTCCGTTGATCTCCAAACGTCAAATTGAAATCGCTCATATGGTCGGAGCGGATGCCGTCTGTCACGGCGCAACGGGGAAAGGCAATGATCAAGTCCGGTTTGAATTAGGTTATTACGCCCTCGATCCGGACATTAAAGTCATCGCCCCTTGGCGCGAATGGGATTTAAACTCACGGACGAAACTGATTGAATATGCGGAAAAGCATAATATCGAAATTGCGAAAGATAAACGCGGGGAGGCCCCCTTCTCTGTTGATGCAAATTTATTGCATACCTCTTCCGAAGGCAAAGCCCTTGAAGACCCCAATGAGGAAGCGCCTGAATTTGTCTATCAGCGTACCGTCAGACCTGAAGATGCGCCTGATAAAGCCAGCTATATTGAGGTTGGGTTTGAGCAAGGTGATGCCGTCTCTATTGACGGAGAGGAAATGTCGCCCGCGACCCTGCTAACCAAACTGAACGAACTTGGCGGAGCCAACGGGATTGGCCGCTTAGACCTTTTGGAAAACCGCTTTGTTGGCATGAAATCTCGCGGGATTTATGAAACGCCTGGCGGAACTATTCTTCTTATGGCGCATCGCGGGATTGAACAAATCACCATGGATAAAGGCGCGATGCACCTCAAAGACGAGCTTATGCCTAAATATGCCGAGCTGGTTTATAATGGCTATTGGTATTCTCCAGAGCGGGAAATGCTACAAGCCGCCATTGATAAAAGCCAAGAGTTGGTAACAGGGACTGTTCGGCTCAAGCTTTATAAAGGCTCTGTCGATGTGGTTGGTCGCGATTCACCCTATTCGCTCTATTCGCAAGAGCATGTCACCTTTGAAGAAGATGATGTCTATGATCAAGCTGATGCGGGCGGATTTATCAAAATCAATGCTCTACGCTTGCGCCTTTTGAAAGCGCGTGACCGTAAAGCGGGCCGTAATACTTAAAGAGATTAAATAAGAACCGTTTAAGAGTCTAAGGCGTACCGGCTTGGCGGGCTTTTTCTAATAACATTTCATCTGTCAGAGCCACCTGACTTGACCCCTGAATAACAGTTTGAGACGCAGGCGAAAGTTGGCCATTGGCTACAGTTGCGCGTTGAGGCTCATTACCTGAAAAAAGCATGATACTGATCATTGTCCCAAAGACGCCAAGAACCAAACCGCTGGCAAAGACTATAAGCCTAGATAGACCCGCTTTTTCTTCACCTTGCATAAGGCTTTGCGGAGCGTTCATTTTACTCGCGGCGGCTTTTAATTTTTTGCGCTTAAAAAGGCTTCGTTTCGCCGCAGGCTCTTGCATGGCTTCTGCCTGCATCGGATTACGCGCTTGAAATTGCTGCTGAGGTGAATAGCCTTGTTGCATAGCTGGCGGCGCCTGCTGAAAAGGCGGCTGAACATTAGCTTGCTGTGGATGTCTATAGGCTTGGTTAGGTTGCGGGGCCTGTTGCGGTGGATATTGCATAGGATGCTGGTGTTGCGGTTGTCCTCCTTGCGGCGCGTGAGGCACATAAGGTTGGGCCTGTCCTGGTTGATGTCCGTGTTGAGCAGGCGCCATAGGGTGCGGTGCGGCCACTGCAGGCACCGGGCTTGGGACTGGCGCTGGGGCTGGCACAGGCGATGGTATCGCCGGGTTTGGCGGGTGTCCTTGCGTCATGTGTTGGCGAAAAGCCTCTGGATTAAATGGTTCGGCCATAGTCAGTCCTCTAAATTCAAGAAGACAGTATAACCCAATTGTCTAATATGAGATTAAAGCCGCATTAACCAAGTTTTTAACATTCACAATGAATGTGAATATCAAGCCATCCTCACAAAGATTTGTGCGGTATAACCTAAAAATTGGAATGTTTTTCCATCTTAAAAGAGATATCGGCGCTTAACCCCTTTAGGAGACCCAGATGAGCAAATCATCCGCGAACGAGCTTAACTTCAGAGATAGTGTAGATTTAATGTTCAATAGAGCCGCCAGCTTTATGGACATCTCGCCCAAATTAATCGAGAAAATACGCGTCTGTAACGCCACCTATATTGTCAGGTTCGGCGTTAAACTTCGCGGGGATGTTCACACCTTTACCGGATACCGATCTGTACATTCCGAGCATCTGGAACCTGTTAAAGGCGGCATTCGTTACTCGCCCCATGTTAATCAAGATGAAGTCGAGGCCTTAGCCGCTTTGATGACCTATAAAACCGCTCTGGTTCATGTCCCTTTTGGGGGGTCAAAAGGCGGTCTTTGTCTGAGCCCGAAAGATTGGTCTGAAGACGAGCTAGAGCGGATAACGCGGCGCTTCACCTTTGAACTCGCGCGCCGTGATCTCATTCACCCCTCGCTCAACGTTCCGGCTCCAGATATGGGCACGGGCGAGCGCGAAATGGCGTGGATGATGGATGAATATCGGCGCCTGAATAATACTGACATTAATAATATTGCCTGCGTGACCGGAAAACCGGTTCATCTGGGCGGCATTTATGGCCGCGTTGAAGCCACAGGCCGCGGCGTGCAATATGCTTTACGCGAATTTTTCCGTCATCCCGATGATAAGAAAAAAGCGGGCCTACGCGGGGAGCTCGACGGCAAAAAAGTCGTCGTCCAAGGCCTAGGTAATGTCGGATATCACACCGCAAAATTCTTATCAGAAGAAGACGGCGCAAAGATTATTACCGTCATTGAACGCGGCGGCGTTGTCAGAAATTCCAACGGCATCAATATCGAAGCGCTAAAGCAGCATATGTTGTCCGGCGAACCTCTCACTGATTTTAAGGGCGGAAGCGTGACCGACCCGGATCCTGAAGCCATTTGTGACAGCTGCGATATTCTCATCCCGGCCGCGCTTGAAGGCGTCATCCATATGGACAATGCCCATTCCATCAAAACCAAATTGATTATCGAAGCCGCCAATGGGCCTGTGACCGCCAAAGCGGACAAGATATTGCGTGATAAAGGCGTTTTCATTATTCCCGATATGTATGCCAATGCCGGCGGCGTGACGGTCTCTTATTTCGAATGGGTCAAGAATATCGGCCATATTCGGTTTGGTCGTTTGCAGCGCCGTAACGAAGAAGCCAAAAACCGTAGTCTCATTCAGGCCCTCGAAGATCAAGGTAATCTCAATTTCACAAAAAACTTCAAAGACGATTTCATTGAAGGCGCGCTCGAAATTGATCTCGTCCGAGCTGGGTTGGATGACACCATGCGGGCGGGCTATAAGGCGATTAAATTAACCCTAGAAGAAAACCCTGAACTGGAAGATATGCGCACATCTGCCTTTTATAAAGCCATTACAGACATTGCGCTGCATTATCAAAGCATCGGGCTTTAAATTAATACGTTCCGCGCAGGTCCTCATAGGAAACCATGGAATGCTCTCTATATGCTGGCGGTCTTTTAGAGGGTCATAATGAGCAGATAGATAATCTGGTGATCCATCTCAACTTAGGAAACCTCAAACGGCAGAGTCTTTATGTCAGGCTCTACCCAGACTTTGCGCGCCTTCGAGGAGAATAAGCACTCTTGTGTCCAATAGGCTAAGAGCCATATGGACTGTCCGCAATCTGAGGCCAGCACGTCATTCACTATTTGGTAAAGCGTCCTGCCCGTCTCAGCCCGCGTCAAAACATCTTGAGCGGCCCCAAGAGAGGCCATTGTTATAGTATGATGATTCTATATCTGGGGGGAGAGCGGACATTAATTTTACGACCCCAGTCTCTCCCGCGCCATGATGTCGGCGATTTTGTTGGTGGGTTTATCGATTTTGTCTGAACGCTCGAAAATTTCTTGTAGGGACGCTTTTATATTGTCGAGTTTTCCGTCGACCCAATTATAGTCGTAAGTGCCTGAGACTTCGGCAGCAACGTTGATGATACCGCCGGCATTGAGCACATAATCGGGGCAGTAGAGAATATCGCGCGCTCGGAGAGCCTGCCCCATATCAGGGGTTTTAAGCTGGTTATTGGCGGCCCCGCCAACAATATAGGCGCTAATATCCTCTATGGTATTGGTGTTAATCGCCCCGCCTAGCGCGCAGGGCGCAAATATATCGGCCTCTTGAGCATGGATCGTCTCGGTGCTGACGACGGTGGCCTTTAGCTCTGCTTCCGCCTTTGCCGTGGCCTCGGTATTAATATCAGCCACAATGAGCCGCGCGCCGGATTTATAGAGCCGCCGGGCCAGATCATAGCCCACATGGCCTAGACCTTGGACGGCCACGATAAGACCGCCAAAGCCTTCAACGCCGAGCTTATGTTTAACCGCCACCTCGAGGCCGCGGTAAATACCATCCGCCGTATGGGGTGACGGGTCGCCAGAGGCGGCCGCGCCGTCATCAAGGCCCGCCACAAAATCGGTTTGGGTTTTAATAGTTTTCATATCAGCGGGCGAGACGCCGACATCTTCGGCGGTAATATATTGACCGCCAACTTTTTCGATGGCTTTGCCATAAGCCGCAAAAAGCGCCATTCGATCAAACTCGCCATCTGGCTTAATGATAACACCTTTCCCCCCGCCCAGCGGGATCTCAGCCATCGCGTTTTTATAGCTCATGGCGCGCGATAGGCGCAAAACATCGGTTAAAGCTTCGGCGTCGCTCGCATATTGCCAAAAGCGCGTCCCGCCACTGGCAGGCCCGCGATTGGTGTTATGAACCGCAATATAACTTCGCAGGCCCGAGGCCGGGTCCGAGAAACTATAAACGCCTTCGTGATGATCAAAATCAGGATGTGAAAAAACAGACATAGGGCCTTCTATGGCGAGCCATCAAATAATAAAGTCTAAATTTAGCTCGGTTTTAACGTGCCTAAAGCCTGAGCCGCAGAGCGAAGCGTGCCCATGGCAAAACCTGCCCCCGTGCCGTCGCCAATGCCAATGCCCAAATCCAGAAGCGGAGATAAATCTATGCGGTCTAACAAAGCTTGATGGGCGGGTTCCGTCGTGACGTGGCCTGCGATGCAATGCGATATCGCCTCTGGATTTAGCTTATGCAGAACGGCGGCGGCACTGCAGACAACATAACCGTCCAGAATAACCGGGATAGATTGATGGCGCGCGGCCAATATCGCCCCGACCATACCGGCAATATCACGGCCGCCAAAACAGCGCAGCACATCTAGCGGGTCACTTAATTTATCCGTGTGACGCCGCGCGCCTGCTTCTACGGCCGCGATACGGGCCTTGGCTGAGGGACCATTGCCGCCGGCCCAATATTCAGACGCCCCGCCATAAAGGCCGCGCGTTATCGCCGCCGCCGCTGTTGCCGCGCCGTAACCTGCATTGCCCAGCGCGATAATGTCAGCGCCTTCGGCCACGACTTCCATGCCAAAGGCGATGGCCGCCGCGCAGTCTTTTTCGGTGAGCGATGGGGCTTGAGTAAAATCTTCGGACGGGTGTTCGAGGCCAAGCTCATAGACCTTAAAGGCAGAGCCAAGCGAGGCGGCAATCCCGCGAACACCTGCCGCGCCTTCGGTCAAGCTTTTAACTCTAGCGACCGCAGAGGAAATTTGGTCTTCATCAAAGACCTGAGACGAGACGCCATGTGTGCCTGCAAAGACTGCGATTAAAGGGCGGTCTATGGACGGCGCTCTGCCTTGCCAACCCGCAAGCCATTCAAGATAGCTAGCGGCTTTCCCAAGCGGGCGAAGGATATCCCATTTGGCCGACATAATCTCGCGGACCCCGTCAATCGCGGGGGCGTCAGGTGACGGCATAGTGGACACAAGGTTCCGAATATCGTCAAAAGGGCGGCCTGTCATATTACTCTGTCCTTACAGGGATTTATGTCAGAATTATTTTCGAATAAATTTTCTGACATTAAAGTCTTAACAACCATACTATGCTATTTTGCTCGGATGGGAAATACTGTTTTACGTGATGTTGTGGTTATTGGCGCTGTTGGAACGGCCTTGGCGCTTGCTTTTGCAAATAAAGATAAGCTCTATGCGATGGCAGGCTTAACCCCGCCAAGCGCGCCTGTTGAAACCGTTCAAGTCGCCGAGGTCAAACCATCCGTGACGCGTCAAAGCGGAAGTGTTGTATCTATTCCAAAATCGCGAACGGATGGACAGTTTTGGACGGATGCACGCGTTAATACGGGGCATGTTAAATTCTTAGTGGATACGGGAGCCTCCTCTGTTGCCCTTACGCTTAATGATGCCAAAAAGGCCGGTATTCGTACGCGCGACTTAACTTATAATGTGCCTATCGCTACGGCGGGTGGGCGCAATATGGCGGCATATGTCGAATTAAAATCAATTTCAGTGGGCGCTATAACCTTACGCAATGTCCGGGCTTTGGTCGTGCCAGAGGGGCTTGATACATCGCTCCTTGGCATGACCTATCTTGGGCAACTTCAAAAAGTTGAAGCGACGCCAAATTCATTGCTCTTAAGGTTATAATCTACATCAAGGCTTTGCGTGCCATATTTATGGCCACGAATAACAGGCACACGCCAAATATCATTTTAAGTTTTTTCTGGCTCATAGAAT
Organism: uncultured Hellea sp.; assembly: GCA_964472905.1. Lineage (GTDB taxonomy): Bacteria > Pseudomonadota > Alphaproteobacteria > Caulobacterales > Maricaulaceae > Hellea. The sequence goes on from CAYYMI010000027.1 coordinate 32,543, forward strand.
GCGCTAATTTAGCCCCCAGCGGGATTGTTAAAAAAGCAATTGATGCAATTAAGACAAAGCCCATCGCATTGACATAACCGAGTGAAAAAGCAGGACGGCCTTGGGCCCCTATACCGGATATAATAAATCCGAGCGTCGCAGGCAGAGCTATCGCAAACCCAAATCCCGAAGCTGTCGCAACCGCGCGGTGAATAGGCACGCCGCAAATTGACATGAGCGGAACAGTTAATGAGCCGCCGCCAATCCCCATCAGCGAGGACAATACGCCTACACTTCCGCCAACAATAGGCCGCGCCATACCGCCAGGTACAGTCTCCCGTAGTTTCCAATCCGGACGGCCAAAGATAAATTGCAAGGCGACGAGGCAAGCTACCCCTGCAAATAAAACCGTCAACACTTGCCCCGATAAGCGCGGAGCAAGCCATATCGCGGCGAGAAAAGCGCCAAGCCCAATCCAGAAGGCGTAAGAAAGAAAAGGATTTTTAGGCCAGAGTAAATCCCAATCCACAGCCCCGTGATTGTGATGGCTGAGCGTTGACCGAATAGCGTTGACGATAATGATCGCTGATGACGTCGCGATGGCGCTATGCATGACAACATCTTGAGAAACGCCAAGAGCGTTAAACGCAAAGAAAAGCGCGGGCACCATGACGGCGCCGCCGCCAATACCAAACAAGCCCGCGCTTAAACCTGCTAAGGCGCCAACACCTAAGAGGGTCACAATAAGAGGGACATATTGCGCAACGTCTGCCATTAAGCCGCGAGCTGAAACTGGCTCATAGCTTTTGCGCCCATACGGATTATATCCGCTGGTTTTGCACCCGAAGACAAACCTTCGCTTAATGTCCTTCGCCAAAGCCTTGCGCCGGGACGACCTGCATAAAGCCCCATTATGTGACGAATGAGAGCTTTGGTTGAGCGGTCCTTATCTTGGACAGATTGCGCATATTGAATTAAGTCTTCGACGATATGGTCTCGGCTTTGGTTAAAAGTAAGGCCATTATAAAACACATTACCAATATCCGTTAAAATCCAAGGATTATGATAAGCGGCTCGGCCTAACATCACGCCATCTAACCCTTTTGATTCTAATCTCGCATCCTCTATCGTTTTAATGCCTCCATTAAGAGATATCTCTAAATGTGGATATTGGGCTTTTATATTATGGACTAATTTATAATCCAAAGGCGGCACATCACGGTTTTCCTTAGGGGACAAGCCTTTGAGCCACGCCTTGCGCGCATGAATAATAAAATGCGTGCACCCTGCACCGGAAACTTTTTCAATAAAATCAGGCAAAGTTTTATCTAAATTTTGATCATCAATCCCAAGGCGGCATTTCACCGTGACAGGTACATTAACGGCCTCGGCCATGGCTCTATAACATTCCGCTACCAGATCAGGTTCCGCCATAAGGCAAGCTCCAAAGCGGCCAGACTGTACGCGATCAGAGGGACAACCAATATTGATATTAATCTCATCATAGCCAAAACTCTCACCTATTTTAGAGGCTTCAGCCAGCTTAGCCGGATCGCTCCCACCAATTTGTAAAGCAACAGGGTGTTCTTTGGGATTAAATCCAATGAGATAATCGCGGTCTCCATGGATGATAGCATTTGCCGTCACCATTTCCGTATAAAGCAAAACATGAGCAGACAACCGCCGATGAAAACAGCGGCAATGTCTATCCGTCCAATCCATCATGGGTGCAACACTCACTCTAAACTCTTGTTTTTTATACATTT